>NZ_JACAPH010000023.1:83613-101362 GCF_013385805.1 Pseudomonas sp. C6002
GACCCGGAACTGGTGGGCGACGTACTGGCGGTAATCGAGGAATTGGCTCGCGAGGGCATGACCATGGTCATCGTCACCCATGAAATGAACTTCGCGTTCAAGCTTTCCGATCGTGTGGTGTTCATGGAAGGCGGCGAGATTATCCAGGACGCCGCACCGCGTGACATGCTCGAGCAACGCAGCGAACGCATGACCAAGTTCCTCAAAGACGTCCAACTGGCGTGAGCCCAAGGAGCCCCAACGTGAGCCAAGCCAAGGAACCCAGCCTGTCGCTGGCCGACCAGGTTGCCATCGAACTGCGCGAAGACATCATCGGCGGCCGCCTGCTGCCCGGCATGCCGCTGGTGGAAAGCGAACTGGTGAACGCCTACAACGCCTCGCGCAACACGGTGCGTGAAGCCTTGCACCACCTGGGCCGCGAAGGCCTGACCAGCTACGTGCGCAACAAAGGCGTGATCGTGCGCCGCCTGGGGGTGGAGGAAGTGCGTGACATCTTCAAGGTGCGACGCACCCTGGAACTGCAAGCCATCGCCGCCAGCAAGCCGCTGCGCGAGTACCAGTCCGACCTGATGCTGGAGTCCATCGAGGCTGCGCAACTGGCCCAGGACCGCGAGAACTGGCAAGCCTTCGGCACCCACAGCCTGCGCTTTCATCAACACATTGTCGGGCTGATGCGCAGCCCGTTGCTGGACGAGTTTTTTACCCATATTGCAGCCCAGATGCGCCTGGTGTTTTCCAACGCGCCCAGCGAGGAAACCTTCCAGAAGCCCTGGCTGGAGCGCGACCGGCAGATTCACGACTTGCTGGTTGACGGCCACAAGCAAGCCGCCGGCGAAGCCCTGGCCAGCTACCTCAATGACTCCGAATCGTTGCTGCTGGACATCCTGAGCAGCATTCCAAAACCCTGAAGCGAGGACCCACCATGTACAAGGACTACCCAGCGGCCTACCAAGTCAGCAAAGGCGCTGCCTTGCAGGTCGACAAAGCTTTCTATGACCGCGTGCGCGAGTCCCGGGACGGGCGCACCCTGATCGAGCAATTCGAAGTGCCGATCCGCACCGGCCGCGCCTGGAAAGTACCGGCAGGCCATGTGTTCCGCGTGACCACGCCGGTTGGCCCGCAGGTCGGCGACTTCAACGTGTGGAGCGCCAACGACCCCCGCGAACGCATGTGGGCATCGCGTACTCGCCAGCTGCAAGGCGCTCACGTCACCACCTACGACCGCCTGTGGTCGAACCTGCCGTTTCTGCGGCCGATGGTCACCATCACCGACGACAGCCTGGCCGACTATGGCATCGACGAACACGGCGGGCGCCTGCATGACTTGCTGGGCACGCGCTGCGACCCTTACGTGAACAAGATGCTCACCGGCGAAGACTTCCACCACCACTGCCACTCCAACCTGACCCGCGCCGTGCTGCCCCATGGCCTGACCGAGTTCGACGTGCATGACGTGCTGAACATTTTCCAGTGCACCGGCCTCAATCACGACGACATGTACTTCATGAAAGCCTGCCCGGCCAAGCAGGGCGACTATCTGGAGTTCTTCGCCGAAATCGACCTGCTGTGTGCCCTCTCCACCTGCCCCGGTGGAGACCTGTCGCTGCCGATGTGGGGCCCGGATGCGGAAGACCCGTTGAAGGTCTGCCGTCCGCTGGGGGTGGAAATCTACCGCCTCGACGACGCGCTGCTGGAGGGCTGGAAACAACCCGAACGCGCCGCCTATAACGGCAACCATGGCCTGTTGATTGCCAAGGCCGACTGGGAAAAGTAACGCGCAAACCCACACCTGGGGCGCCGCGCCTCAGGTGTTCTGCGCAATCCTGCGGCTGACAAAACTGAAGGCCAGTACGATAAAAATCAGCACGCCGGTTGCCACCTGCTGCCAGTAGAAGTTCCAGCCGATCAACAGCAAGCCATTGGCGATGACGTTGATGAACAGCACCCCCAGCAATGTGCCCGGAATATTCGCCCGCCCCTGGCGATTCAACGTGGTGCCGATAAACACCGCACCAATCGCATTCAGCAGGAACGCATTGCCCGACAGCGGCACATAGGCGCTCACCGTCGAACTGAGCAGGATCCCCGCCACCGCGCACGCCAGCGCCGCCGCCAGCACCGTAGTGGTGACGATGCGCCGCACCGACAACCCCGAGTAATACGCCAGCAGCGGCTGGGTACCCTGGGCCAGCAGTTCGCGCCCCAGGCGTCCACGGGCCAGCAGCAGGCCGTAGACCACGGCCAATACCAGCACGATCAACAGCGGCAAGGGCACGCCCAACGGGCTGAAGCTCGCCAGTTCCGGCTTGAAACCCTGGGCGATATAAATTGGCTGGCCGCCGTCCGAGAGCAGTTGCTGGGCACTGGTGCCGATAAACAAGGTGCCGAGGGTGGCCAGGAACGGGCTGATCCGCAGCCCCGCGATCAAGCCGGCATTGAACAGTCCTACCAGCAGCCCGGCGGCCAACGCACCGGCAATCGCCACACCCAGCCCGTGCCCGGCGTTAAGCAACACCACAAAGCTGAAGCTGGCGAAATCCAGCGCGGTGCCTACCGACAGATCGATGCC
The DNA here is from genome assembly GCF_013385805.1 of Pseudomonas sp. C6002. NCBI lineage: Bacteria > Pseudomonadati > Pseudomonadota > Gammaproteobacteria > Pseudomonadales > Pseudomonadaceae > Pseudomonas > Pseudomonas sp. C6002. The sequence goes on from NZ_JACAPH010000023.1 coordinate 86,183, forward strand.
ACCGGCCGCCACCGCATAGGTCATGCCGATCGCAACAATCGCCAGCAGCACGAAGTTATTCAGCACCAGGCTTTTCAGATTGCCGCCACTGAGAAACCCCGGGGCCTGCCAGGCAAACACCACCACGATGGCCACGAACACCAGCGGCAACGTCAGGGGCAACAGCGAACGCCAGCCGCCATGGGCTTGCAGGATGGATACCTGACTCATGAATGTTCTCCCCGGTTCAATGCGCTGGAAGCGGCGACCACCAGCAGAATCAGCACGCCCTGGACACCGTTGACCCAGAAGCTCGATACGTTGAGCAGCTGAAACCCGTTGATCAAAAAGCCGATCAACAGCGTCGCGAGCAAGGTGCCGGGGATGCTTGCCACCAGTCGCCGAGAAAACACCACGCCAAGAAAGGCTATGGCGACCACCGACAACAGCATGTCGCCGGAGCCGGTGGTGCTGCCGCTGAAAAATGCCGCTGAACACAAAGCCGCCACCGCGGCACACAGCCCAGACAGCAAATAACTGGAGAGTACGTAGGCCGGCACTCGAATCCCGGCGGCCTCGGCGGCGTGCGGGTACTCGCCGACGGCATGCAGGCGCAGCCCATAGGCGGTGTGCTGGATCAGCAGCGTCAACACAAAGGCCGTCACCAGCAACACCCAGGCGAGTGCCGGCACGCCCAGCCAGGTCCCGCCACTGAGCAGGTCGAGCAACGGTGAGTCAGTCGAGACCACGGTGTTTTCGGTGAGGACCAGCTCCAGCCCGGCCAGTACATTCATGCTTGCCAGCGTTGCGAGCAACGGTGGCAAGCGCAGCACCACCACGGCCAGGCCATTGAGCAGGCCCACCGCCAGGCCGCAACCCAAGGTCAGCAGCAGGCTTGCCCACAGGTCGAGGCCTGCGTTGTTGAGTCGACTGAACACGGCCGCGCACAAGCCCAAATTGGCCGCCAGCGACAGATCAAGCCCGCCCGCCACCACGTTGGAGCCGCCGCCGATAATCACGCAGGTCAGGCCAAAGGCAAGTACGCCGAGGATCGCCGACTGGCTGAACACATTCGCGATATTGCCGACTGAAAAGAAGTTCGGCGCGGCGACGGCAAAGCCCAGCAAAATCGCGAGGAATACGCCCACCGAGCCGCGCCGCAACAGCAGTACCCATAACCGTTGGGACAAGCCAGGAGTAGCAGCTTCAAGCAGGGACATGCGCCACCTCCTGTTTCACCTGCACAGCCACTGTGGACTGCACCGCCCCCGTGGCACACGCCAACAGTTGATCACTGTCCGCCTCACCGGCATGGAACTCCCCGGCTATTTCGCCTCGATGCAGCACCAGGATGCGGTCACAGATCCCCAGCAGCTCGGGCAAGTCCGAAGACAGCACCAGCACCGCTGCGCCCTCTTCCACCAGCCGCCCGATCACGCGATAAATCTCGACCTTGGCGCCGACGTCCACACCTACGCACGGTTCGTCCAACAGGTACACCGCCGAGCGCCGGCTCAGCCATTTGCCCAGGGCGACTTTCTGCTGGTTGCCGCCGCTGAGCTGGCTGACGGCAGCCTGCGGGCCCGGCGTCTTGATCGCCAACTCGTCGATCAGCCGCAGGCTTTCGGCCTGCTCCTTACGCTGGCTCAGTAACCCCCAGCGACTGAAACGCCCAAGCCCGGCGAGCGTGAGGTTTTCCAGCACCGACAGCAGCGGTGAAATCCCCTGGCTGCGGCGTTCTTCCGGCACCAGTGCAATCCCTTGGGCAATGGCTTCTCCGGGTGAACGCAGGCGCAACAAGCGCCCCTCCAGATGAATGCTGCCGCTGTCGGCGCGCACCACACCGAACAGGGTCTTGAGCAGGTCCTTGGCGCCCGAGCCGACCAGCCCGGTGAGGCCGACGATCTCGCCCCGACGCAATTCCAGGTCGATCTGCCGGTAGCGCCGGGCCAGGCTCAGCCCACGCACTTGCAGCAATGGTTCGCCGAGCTCGACCTGCGCCTTGGGGTACATCTCCTGGACCTCGCGGTTGACCATCAACCGCGCAATCTGCGCGCTGGAGGTGTGCCGTGGCTCAACCACGGCCACATCTCGACCATTGCGCAACACCGTCACTTCATCGCACAGGCTGTCGATTTCCTGCAGGTAATGGGAGATGTAGAGGATCGACAAACCCTGGTCCCGCAGGCGCTTGACGATCCGCAGCAACTGGTCGACTTCGCGCTTGACCAGCGCCACGCTGGGCTCGTCGAACACCAGGATCTTCGGCTGGCGAATCAACGCCCGGGTGATTTGCAGCACCTGGCGCTCGGCGCTGTTCAGCTCGCCTACCAACGCGTCGGCGGGCAGTTGCAGCTCAAAATATTCCGCCAGCAAACGTTCTGCCTCGCGCTGCTGCCGGCGCCGGTCGACAAACGGACCACGGCGTAATTCATGGCCGAAAAACAACGCCTCGCCCACGGTAAAACTCGCCGGCAACAGCCGCTCCTGATGGATGAACTGCACGCCCAGCGCGTCCACCTGGCGCGGCGACAGTGCGGCATACGGCTGGTCGTCAATGCTCACCTGCCCCGAGTCCGCTTTGTGGATCCCCGCCAGGACCTTGATCAAGGTCGACTTGCCGGCACCGTTCTCGCCAACCAGGCCGTGAATGGTGCCGCGCTCGACCTTCAGGCTCGCATCCTCCAGCGCCAGGGTGGCGCCGAAGCGTTTGCGCAGGTGCTGCAAGTGCAACGCGGCCATCAATCACCCCGCAGTTGCTGGACCTGCGCCAGGTTGGCGGCGGTGGTCAGCAGCGTCGGCACATGGGTTTCCTTGGGCAGGTCACGCTGCCCGGCCAGGTAGCGGGCCACGTTCTGCACAGCAGTCTTGCCGATCAGCGCCGGTTGCTGGGCGACTACCGCGCCCACCGGCGAATTGGCCTGGCCGAGCAGCTCCAGCACCTCCGGCGTACCGTCCACGCCGTAGGTCTTGATCTCGGTGCGCTNNCTTGCCCCCAGTTGCGGAATGTCCCACGCCGCCCAGATCGCCGAGACACTGCCGGCCGGGTACTTGTTGAGCAATGCGGACACCTGGGAATAGGCATCCTGCACGGTGTTGGGGATCACATCCCGCAGCTCCGGCTCGATGATTTCCAGTTGCGGGTGATCCTTGAGCGCCAGCTTCAACTGGTCGTAGCGAATCGCGCACACCGGCACGCCGTAGAAGCCGTTGAACACCAGGATCTTGCCCTTGCCGCCGGCATCCTTGATCAACTGATCGGCCAGGGCCTTGCCGGTGGCGACATTATCCGAGGTGGTGTTGTTGAGGCTGTACTGCGACGGCGCGTCGATGGTGAACAGCGGGATGCCGGCCTTGCTGATGCGCTTGAGCCACGGGTCGATCACGCTCAGGGTGCCGAGGGTCTGGATCACCGCATCGGGTTTCTGGGTGACCACGGTTTGCAGTTGGGTCACCAGGTTCTTGTCATTGCGCCCGGCGTCGAGGGTGATGGGCGTGCCGCCGAGGCGCTTGATCTCGTCGACCTGGGCCTGGAAGGCCTTGATATCGAAGTAGTGACTGGTGCCGGTCATGCTCACGGCAATGCGCTTGCCGGCCAGGGACGGCACCGCGTCATCGCCCTCGGCGGCCTGGGACACGGCGGCGTGGCCCAGCAACAACGCTGCGCCGAGCAAGATGTAACGTGAACGCGAGAAAAAGGTGCAAGGCATACAGGGCTCCGCTGAGCAACGGGTGAAAGGGTTCACCTGTGTGCATTGCAGAGCCCATGCCATAAATTATTTCGAATAAAATCAAGCAGATGAAAACATTGGATGACGTTGCGCTGTCCCGCCCAAACCACAACTGTCCGACTGCTGTTGCCCAGCCAACAGTTGGCCGGGAAATCCGGCCAGCCACCTCAGGCCGCCGGGTAAGCAAAGATCAGCTCGACCCTGATCCCGTTGGGGTCTTCGACAAACAATTGGTGCTCGAACAGCTCCGGCACCACCCGCTCGGTAAAAGGCAGCCCTAGCGTGTGCAGGCGTTGCCGGTGAGTTTCAAGGTCATTGCAGCGCAATGCAATGTGATCGAGCGCACTTGAGCCGTCGCCGGCAGCACGCACCCCAAGATACGTTTCAAGCTGCGCGGCGCTGCCCTGCAGGCTGGCGATATGCAGCAGCGGGCGACCTGCTGAATAAAGCCAACTGCCCGGAAAAGGAAACGCCGGGCGCCAGCCCTCCTCCAGGCCGAGGGCGTCACGATAGAAACTCACCGTCGCGTCGACATGCTCCGTGCGGAGCGTGAAGTGATCAAGGTAGTGAACGGTCATGTGCAGAGCCCTCCCGTCAGAGCGCACCCAACTGCTTCATCAGCGTCAGGTTGTCTTCGATGTGCCAGTTGGCGACGATCTTGCCCTTGCCGATCTGGTAAATGTCGGTGGCAATAAAGTCTACGACCTGCCCAGTGCCCTTGATCTGACCAAAGGAACCGGTGAAGTGCCCGCGAAAATGCAAATGTGCCACCACGCGGTCGCCGGCAATGATCATTTGCTCTACTTCACAGCTCAGGTCCGGCACCGCGCCGCGAAACGCACGGGAGGCCAGCAGCGGTCCCTCCGGCCCTTGTTTGCGCCCGGCGGGCGGTGTTTTATCGATGAAGTTGAGCGCCAGCGCTTCACGGGCCAGGCTCTCGTCACCGGTATTCCAGAAAGTGTCGTAACGCCGGGCGACAGTTTCCATGATCTTCAGTTGCGCGGCGGTCAGGCTCTTGTCCACCACCAGGACACCCGGCGTCACCAGTTCGGTGGTGGCAAACGCCACGCCGGAGAGGGTCAGGGCCAGGAATCCGGCGGCGATAAGGGGAATGGAACGTTGCATACGGGCACATCCTTTAAAGGCGAAGAGAACGAACTCAGATGGTTTCGCTTTCCCTGAGGCTGAGGGGGCTTTTCAAGGTGTATTGAGCGATGGCGTCCTTGCGCATGAACGCCACGCCGGGATGGCTGTTGGCGTACCGCAGAAACTCGTCCCAGACCCTGACCATTTGCGGCGTACCGCTGATGCGATCGTGGGCACTGATCGCCATCATGCGGCGTCGGCTTCCGGCTTCCAGGTAGAGCTGGTCGAACTCCAGCTTGACCTGTTGAAGGAATTTCGAGGGCGAGTAATTGCGCCCCTCAATCAACACGATGTCGTTGTTGCGCAGGGTATACGGGACCACGACAAAGTCCTTGCCATTGACCTGCTCGATAAACGGCTCATCGCGACTCACATCATCAATGTGATAGACGTAGCCCAGCTCCTGCAACAACGACAAGGTATTGGGCCCGCGCCGCAGCCAGTTGCAGTTGTAGCCGGTGACCGGCTGACCGGTGACGTCCTGCAACATGCTCGCGGCCTGGCGCAGGAAAGTGCGCTCTTCATCCCGGCTCATGGCAAATTGCGAGCTCCAGTGCGGGCCATGCCCCGAGGCTTCGTGCCCACGGGCGACGATCTCCCGGGCCAGCGCTGGGTTGCGCTTTACGGCGTCGCCGATCATGTGGCAGGTGACTTTCACCCCATGCCGGTCCCAGAGATCAAGCATCCGCGGAATACCTTCACGGTAGCCATAGGCAAACCAGGTATTGGTGGCCACATCCTCCGGAACACTGTCGGGAAAATCCACGTGGGGAAACGGACTGTCAGTGCCCTTGAGCGGTTGGCCGCCTGCCTCGAATTGCATGGAAATGGACACCACCAGCCGGGTGTCCCCTGGCCAGAAACGCCCGATTGCCTTGCCGGCAGTCGCCGCGGGGGCAGCGTTGCCCGGCCCTGTCACCGCAGCTTTGGCAGCGGCCGGGCCGAGCAGCGATCCTGCGGCCAGAACAGCAGCACCTGCGCCGGCCTGGGCGAGGAAAGTACGACGATGCGGGTTATCGGTTTTGTCCATGTTGGTTCACCTCATACTGAATTCAGGGGATCAGGCAATCGCTGCAGGCCGGGTGGCTTTACCCGCGCCTTCCTGGGAAACAATGAACAGCACACCGAGCAATGGAATCGCCGCAGCCGCAAACGGAATCGCCGCCGCGCCCCAGTGGCTGTCCACCACGATGCCGCCGATGATGCCGCCCAGGGCGTTGGCCAGGTTGAAGGCCGAGATATTCGCCGTGGCAGCCAGCTCCGGGGCCTTGCCGCCGTGCTTCATCACGCGCATTTGCATGGATGGCACGTTGGCGAACGAGGCGATACCGAAGAGGAACGCGGTCACCAGGAACGGCCACTTGTAGGGCGCCACAAGGCCTGCGGCGATCAGTGTCACGATCATCGCCGCCGGCCAGAACATCAGCGAAAAGCGCAAGTTGGCGTCTGCGGTACGCGCCCCGAGACTGTTGCCGACTACCAGGCCAATGCCGACCACGACCAGCACAGCGGTCAGCATCGTCGAATCAAACCCGGCCACCTGTTCGGCGATCGGCGCGATATAGCCATAAAAGGCCATGAACCCGGCCCAGCCGAGCACCGTGAACATCAGACTGGCCAGCAGGTTGCGGTTACGGAACACCGCCAACTGGTTGATCAACGACACTGACTGCTCGGTGCCCTGGCGCTTGATCGACACAATGATTGCCAGCAACGCGAGCACGCCCAACGCGGCGACTATCAGGAATGCGGTGCTCCAGCCATATTGATTGCCAATCCACGAGCCGGCGGGAACGCCCAGCACGTTGGCCAACGTCAGCCCGGCAAACATCTGGCCGACGGCGCGGCCTTCCATGCCGCTGGCCACCAGGCGCGTCGCGACCACCGCGCCGATCCCGTAGAACGGCCCCTGGGTCAGCCCGGCAATCGCCCGGCTGACCAGCAACACGCTGTAGTCGCTGCTGAGGGCAGTCATTACGTTGGCGCCGACGAACACCGCCATCAACAACCACAGCACCGTGCGTTTTTCGTAGCGCGAGAGCCAGATGGTCAGCACCGGGCCTCCGACCACGATGGCCAGCGCGTAGGCGGTAATCAGGCTGCCAGCCTGCCCTTCGCTGATGTTCAAGCTGTGGGAGACCTGGGTCAGTAATCCGGCAATCACGAACTCGGCGGTGCCGATGGCGAAAGCCGCCAGGGTCAGCACCCAGACCTGGATGGGCATTTTCGAAGAATTGGATGACATGTCAGTCACTCCGATGGTTAACGATGGATGCAAAACTAGTTCTTTTGGCTTAACTTGATAATTGAGTCGAAATCAAAAACCACTTTCGGAAATACCGAACAATGCTGCTGAAGAACCTTGAGTTGTTTTTGCTGATTGTGGAAAAAGGCGGGTTGTCGGCAGCGGGTAGAGAGCTGGGACTGTCACCCGCCTCTGTCTCGGAAAGGCTCGCGCAGTTGGAGGGTTTCTATGGCGCCAGCCTGCTCAACCGCACCACCCGGGCGATCAACCTGACGGACGAAGGCCGCTTGCTGGTGGAAGGCGCCCGCCGCTTGCTGGCAGAGGCCAACGAGCTGCACAGCAGCATTCGCCATGGCACCCACACCCTGTCCGGGCCGATTCGCCTCAGCGCCCCGGAAGACCTCGGGCGCCAATACATCGAACCGATCCTCGCCGCATTCATGCTGGAGCATCCCGAGATCAGCATTGACCTGAACCTGAGCGACGGCTACGCCGATCCGGTGAGCCAGGGCATCGATTTCGCGGTGCGCTACGGCGAGCTGGCGGACAGCACCCTGCATGCCAGGCCGATTGGCGAAAACCGTCGCGTGCTGTGTGCGTCACCCCACTACCTGGCGCTCAATGGTACGCCCCGACACCCCGAGGATCTGGCGCGCCACGAGTGCCTGGTGATGCGCTTCGGCATCAATATTTCGCGGGAATGGACCTTCAAGCGGCACGGGCACGCCCATCGGGTGCTGGTCCAGGGCCGGCGGGTGGCGAACGACGGTGCGCTGGTACGCCAGTGGTGCCTGGCGGGCCATGGCATTTGCCTGAAATCGGTGTGGGACGTGCGCGCCGACCTTGAGGCCGGGCGATTGGTCGAGCTGCTGGCTGACTATGATTTGGGTAGTACCGCGCTGAACATCATCTATCCGCCGACACGGGTTCAACCGCGCCGTGTCAGGGTGTTGATCGAGCGGATAGTGGATGAGCTGTCGCTGCACGATCATTCAATATCCGGCCAGCCGTTAGGCCTAACTTAAGGCTCCAATGTCCTGAAACCCTGGAACCTAAAATGCCCGCCTCCCACGCTTCGACGAATTACGCCTCGATCAACTTCGCCCAGAAATACGCCCTGTTCAGCGAGCAATGGGCGCCCAAGGTCGTCGCGCAGATGAACGACTACCAGTTCAAGGTGGTGAAGATTGAAGGTGACTTCATCTGGCACGACCATGCCGACACCGATGAAACCTTTATCGTCCTCGAAGGCACCCTGCGCATCGACTTCCGCGACGGCGCGGTGACCATCGGCCAAGGGGAAATGTACGTGGTGCCCAAGGGCGTCGAGCACAAGCCGCACGCATTGGGTGAGGTGAAGTTGCTGTTGATCGAACCCTGCGGCGTGCTGAACACCGGCAGCGAGGGTGGCGAGCGCACGGCAATCAACGACGTGTGGATTTAGCACCTTCCGGCGTTGCCTGTTTGGGCTAGTCTTTACCTCACAGTTACTCCAGACCAGGAGCACGCGTGATGAACAGGCAGCTCAGGAAAACCTCAGCCCTCGTGATTGCCCTGATGGCGTTGATGGGCAACGTCTACGCTGGCACTGGCGCCTGCCCGCCCACCCATGCCCTTAAAGACGCGTTCAAAAAGACGCCGACCGGGGAAGTGGTCGCCTACACCGCGTCCGGCCCGGACGGTCGGCAATGGACCGGGCAAAACCCGATGACAGAGCAGAAGGACCTGCACCAGGTCCACTTTGAAAAGGCGGTGATCCAAAGCAGCCAGGGCCAGTCGTCTGTGGCATGCCACTACCTGGATTAGAACCATGAACCGGTAAGCATGACCCTGAAAAACCAGGTCAATGCCAGGCCTCTGGGCAGCGCATGGTCAGGCAACGAATGCACGGCAACCAACCCGGCGCTCTGTACATTTGAATAGCAGACACGCCCGACAATTTATGCGGCACGCTGTTCCTTGCATCTTGCGCAACAGTCCTTTGTCATCAACAGCATTGATAGCTCCCTAACGAAAGCCCCATGCTAGAGGGCTCGCTTTACGCTTATATCATTCCGAATGATAGTTACCTTTGTTTCATTCGATTCGTGAGATAGCACCCTGCCGAGCATGATCCGCCCATCTTAAATACATTGGCGGATGCACCTCATGGAACAGTCACTCAAACATTTGCGCTATCCCTTGGCCATTTTGGCCGTGATGGTGATGAGCGCCTGCGGCAAAGCGCCCGAACAGGCAGCCGCCATGCCACCAAGCCACGTCAGCGTGGCCAAGGTGCTGGAACAACCGGTCAATGAGTGGGACGAATTCACCGGCCGGCTCGAAGCGCCGGAAACCGTGCAGATCCGTCCGCGCGTATCGGGCCAGATAGATCAGGTCGCCTTCACCGAAGGTGCCTTGGTCAAGAAAGGCGACCTGTTGTTCCAGATCGACCCACGCCCATTCCAGGCCGAAGTGCGCCGCCTCGAAGCACAACTCGCACAAACCAAGGCCGCCGCCACCCGCAGCGATAACGAAGCCCAGCGCGGCGAACGCCTGCGCCAGAGCAATGCGATCTCCGCCGAACTGGCCGACTCGCGCACCACCGCCGCCCAGGAAGCCCATGCGACTGTCGCCGGCATCCAGGCGCAGTTGGACCTGGCCAAGCTGAACCTGAGCTTCACCCGTGTCAGCTCGCCCATCAGCGGCCGCGTCAGCCGTGCCGAGATCACCGCCGGCAACCTGGTGACCGCCGATGTCACCGCGCTGACCAGCGTGGTGTCCACCGACAAGGTCTACGCCTACTTCGACGCCGATGAGCGTGTGTACCTCAAGTACACCGAACTCGCGCGCCAGGGTCGCCGTGGCGCGACTACCCCGGTGTACCTGGGCCTGTCCAATGAAGACGGCAACCCGCACCTGGGCCAGATGAACTTCGTCGACAACCAGGTCAACCCGGCTACCGGCACCATTCGTGGTCGCGCCGTGTTTGATAACAGCAAGGGCGAATACACCCCAGGCCTGTATGCGCGCCTGAAGCTGGTAGGCAGTGGCACCTACTCCGCCGTGCTGATCAGCGACGAAGCCGTGGGCACCGACCTGGGCAAGAAATTCGTGCTGGTGATGGACGGCGACAAGCCTGCCTACCGCGCGGTGGAACTGGGTCCGAAGATCGAAGGTTTGCGCATCGTGCGCAGCGGCCTGACCAAGGACGACACGATCATCGTCAAGGGTTTGCAGCGCGTTCGCCCGGGGTCGCCGGTTGCACCGGAAACCATCCCGATGGCCAGCAAGGAAACCCTCGCCGCCTTGGCACAACAACGACAAGCGCTTGAAGCCAGCAACCTGGAGCAAGTGGCGCCGGATAAAGCCGCGCCCAAGCTCGCAAGTACAGCGACTCCACGCGGTTAAGGGATACGACTCAAGATGAATTTTTCCAAGTTCTTCATTTCGCGGCCGATCTTCGCAGCGGTGCTGTCGCTGTTGATCCTGATCGCCGGCGCGATTTCACTGTTCCAGCTACCGATCAGTGAATACCCGGAAGTGGTGCCGCCGACCGTCGTGGTCCGTGCCAACTTCCCGGGCGCCAACCCCAAGGTCATCGGTGAGACCGTGGCCGCGCCCCTGGAGCAAGCCATCACCGGCGTCGAGAATATGCTGTACATGTCCTCGCAATCGACCGCCGACGGCAAGCTGACCCTGACCATCACCTTCGCCCTGGGCACCGACCTGGACAACGCGCAGGTACAGGTGCAGAACCGGGTAACCCGGACTCAGCCCAAACTGCCTGAGGAAGTGACGCGCATCGGTATTACCGTGGACAAGGCCTCTCCCGACCTGACCATGGTGGTGCACATCACCTCCCCCGACCAGCGCTATAACATGCTCTACCTGTCCAACTACGCGATCCTCAATATCAAGGATGAGCTGGCACGGCTGGGCGGCGTGGGTGATGTGCAGCTGTTCGGCATGGGCGATTACTCCCTGCGTGTGTGGCTGGACCCGAACAAGACCGCCTCGCGCAACCTGACCGCCACCGACGTGGTCACGGCCATTCGCGAACAGAACCGCCAGGTGGCGGCCGGTGCCTTGGGCGCGCAACCTGCGCCGAATGACACCAGCTTCCAGCTGTCGGTCAACACCCAGGGCCGACTGGTCACTGAGGAAGAGTTCGAGAATATCGTCATCCGTGCCGGCGCCAACGGCGAAATCACGCGTTTGAAGGATATTGCACGGGTTGAGCTGGGTTCCAGCCAGTACGCCCTGCGCTCGTTGATCGACAACCAGCCGGCCGTGGCGATCCCGATCTTCCAGCGCCCGGGCTCCAACGCAATCGACATCTCCAATGAAGTGCGCGCCAAGATGGCGGAGCTGAAACAGAGCTTCCCGGAGGGCATGGATTACCGCATCGCCTATGACCCTACCGTCTTCGTACGTGGCTCCATCGAGGCCGTGGTTCACACCCTGTTCGAAGCACTGATCCTGGTGGTGCTGGTGGTGATCCTGTTCCTGCAGACCTGGCGTGCGTCGATCATTCCATTGGTGGCGGTGCCGGTATCGTTGATCGGTACCTTTGCGGTGATGCACCTGTTTGGCTTCTCGCTCAACGCGCTGTCGCTGTTCGGGCTGGTGTTGGCGATCGGTATCGTGGTGGACGACGCCATCGTGGTGGTGGAGAACGTCGAACGGAACATCGAATTGGGCCTGGAACCGTTCCCGGCCACTGAAAAGGCCATGAGCGAAGTAACCGGCCCGATCATCGCGACCGCGCTGGTACTGTGTGCGGTGTTCATTCCAGCGGCATTTATCAGCGGCTTGACCGGCCAGTTCTACAAGCAGTTCGCCTTGACCATTGCGATCTCGACCGTGATCTCGGCGTTCAACTCGCTGACCCTGTCGCCCGCACTGGCAGCGGTATTGCTCAAAGGCCACAACGCTCCGAAAGACGGGTTCTCCAGGTTCCTCGACAGGATGCTGGGCGGCTGGTTGTTCAAACCGTTCAACCGCTTCTTCGACAAGGCCAGCCATGGTTACGTCGGCACGGTACGCAGGGTGATCCGCGGCAGTGGTATCGCGCTGTTCCTGTACGCCGGCCTGATGGTCCTGACCTGGATGGGCTTTGCCCACACGCCGACCGGTTTCGTACCGGCCCAGGACAAGCAATACCTGGTGGCCTTCGCGCAATTGCCGGACGCCGCGAGCCTGGACCGTACCGAAGACGTGATCAAGCGCATGTCCGACATCGCCATGAAACAGCCCGGCGTGGAAAGCGCGATCGCCTTCCCCGGCTTGTCGATCAACGGTTTTACCAACAGCCCGAACAACGGCATCGTGTTCGTGACCTTGAAGCCGTTCGATGAGCGTAAAGACCCGAGCCTGTCTGCCGGTGCGATCGCCGGTGCACTGAATGGCAAGTACAGCAGCATCCAGGAAGCCTACATGGCGATCTTCCCACCGCCGCCGGTACAGGGCCTGGGTACGATCGGCGGGTTCCGCCTGCAGGTCGAAGACCGTGGCAACCTGGGTTACGACGAGCTGTACAAAGAAGTGCAGAACATCATTACCAAGAGCCGTGGCGTGCCTGAGTTGTTCGGCCTGTTCACCAGCTACACGGTCAACGTGCCCCAGGTCGATGCTGCCATCGACCGCGAAAAGGCCAAGACCCATGGCGTGGCGATCAGCGACATCTTCGACACCCTGCAGATCTACCTGGGCTCGTTGTATGCCAACGACTTCAACCGCTTCGGGCGCACCTATCAGGTCAATGTGCAGGCTGAGCAACAGTTCCGCCAGGATGAAGACCAGATCGGGCAGCTGAAAGTGCGCAACAACAAAGGCGAGATGATTCCCCTGGCGACCTTCATCAAGGTCAGCGACACCTCGGGCCCGGACCGCGTGATGCACTACAACGGCTTCATCACCGCCGAGATCAACGGCAACGCCGCACCGGGCTACAGCTCCGGCCAGGCCCAGGCGGCGATCGAGAAACTGTTGAAAGACGAACTGCCCAACGGCATGACCTACGAGTGGACCGACCTGACCTATCAGCAAATCCTCTCGGGCAACACTGCGCTGTTCGTGTTCCCGCTCTGCGTACTGCTGGCGTTCCTGGTACTGGCCGCCCAATACGAAAGCTGGAGCCTGCCACTGGCGGTGATCCTGATCGTACCGATGACCCTGCTGTCGGCCATCACCGGGGTGATTATCTCTGGCGGCGACAACAACATCTTTACCCAGATCGGCCTGATCGTCCTGGTGGGCCTGGCCTGTAAGAACGCGATTCTGATCGTCGAGTTCGCCAAGGATAAACAGCAGGAAGGCCTCGATCCGCTCGCTGCGGTACTGGAAGCCTGCCGTCTGCGTCTGCGGCCGATCCTGATGACCTCGTTCGCCTTCATCATGGGTGTAGTGCCTCTGGTGATGTCCAGCGGTGCCGGTGCCGAGATGCGCCATGCCATGGGTGTGGCGGTGTTCTCCGGGATGATCGGCGTGACCTTCTTCGGTCTGCTGCTGACGCCAGTGTTCTATGTACTGATCCGCCGGTTTGTTGAACGCGGTGAAGCGCGCAAAGCGGCCAAGGCCTTGAAGCTGGAGACACAGCAATGAGCGTGAAAGTATTTTTGCCGAGCTTGCTGGTACTGGCGCTGAGCGCCTGTGCCGTGGGCCCGGACTATAAAACCCAGCCACTGGAGGCGGCCAACGTAACGGCCGCCGCCGACGCCAAGCAATACGACCACGGTAAGTTCGAAGGCATCTGGTGGCAGCAGTTCGAGGACCCGACCCTTAACCAGCTGGTGACTCAATCCCTGCAAGGCAACCGTGACCTGCGGGTGGCATTTGCCCGCCTGCGGGCGGCCCGGGCGATTCGTGACGACGCTGCCAATGACGTGATGCCGGTGATCACCAGCCGTGTCAGCAGCGATGTGGGCAAAGGCCAGATCCCCGGCCAGACCACCCAACGTGTCAACAGCGAGCGTTATGACCTGGGCCTGGACATGGCCTGGGAAGTGGACTTGTTCGGGCGCATCCGCCGCAACCTCGAGGCCAGCGACGCTGACCAACAGGTTGCCGAAGCTGACTTGTATCAGCTGCAAGTCACGATGATTGCCGAGCTGGTGGACGCTTACGGTCAACTGCGGGGCGCGCAACTGCGCGAGAAAATCGCGGTGGCCAACCTGAAGAACCAGGAAGACTCACGCGGTATCACGGTCAGCCTGCGGGACGCCGGTGTGGGCGATCAACTCGATGTGGTACGGGCCGATGCGCGTCTGGCGGCTGTAGAAGCCAGTGTGCCGCAGCTGCAGGCCGAGGAAGTTCGCGAGCGTAATCGTATCGCTACCCTGCTCGGTGAGCGGCCGGACAAGTTGAGCGTGGATTTGAGCCCGAAAGATTTGCCGGCGATTGCCAAGGCGTTGCCGATTGGTGATCCGGGGCAACTGCTGCAACGTCGTCCGGACATTCTCAGTGCCGAGCGTAAGTTGGCAGCCGCCACGGCGCGGATTGGGGTGGCCAAGGCTGATCTGTTTCCGCGGGTGAGCCTCAGTGGGTTCCTCGGGTTTACCGCTGGGCGGGGTTCGCAGATTGGGTCGGCGGCGGCAAATGCCTGGTCGTTGGGTCCGAGCATTACCTGGGCGGCGTTTGACCTGGGCAGTGTGCGGGCAAGGCTGCGTGGTGCGGATGCTGAGGCGGATGGTGCTCTGGCGAGCTATGAGCAGCAGGTGTTGCTGGCGCTGGAAGAATCGGAGAATGCCTTCAGTGATTACGGTAAGCGCCAACAGCGGTTGGTTTCGCTGATTCGTCAGAGTGAGTCGAGCCGGGCTGCTGCGGATCTGGCGGAAATTCGTTACCGCGAAGGGACGGTGGATTTCCTGGTGTTGCTGGACGCGCAACGTGAGCGTTTGGCTGCCGAGGATTCGCAGGCTCAGGCCGAGGTGGATCTGTATCGTGGGATCGTCGCGATTTACAAGGCGTTGGGGGGTGGGTGGCAGCCGAGTACCACCATTGCCAGTGCCAAGTGATCTGATTTAAAGAGCTCCTTTGGTTGGTCGCATCCAGCCAATTTTTAGCCCCGTGCCGTCATTCGGTCGCGGGGCTTTTTTT
>NZ_JACAPH010000024.1:0-111456 GCF_013385805.1 Pseudomonas sp. C6002
GCGGATGCGTCTGCTGACGCTGACGCTGATGCGGATGCGGATGCGGATGCGGATGCTGATGCGGACGCCGATGCTGATGCCGATGCCGATGCCGATGCCGATGCCGATGCTGACGCTGACGCTGACGCTGACGCTGACGCTGACGCTGACGCGGATGCGGATGCGGATGCGGATGCGGACGCCGACGCCGACGCCGACGCCGACGCCGACGCCGACCTCGAAGCCTTCGACGACCTCGCCACCGGCGAAGTAACCATCAAACCCGTAACATCCAACACCGGCCTGGCCGATATGCGCGTGTTCACCCTGTTGGGTGTCGGCGGCATCATTCTGGGCGATCACACCAAGCAGCAGGAGTTCTCGGTTGCCGAGGGTTCCAGCGGAACGCTGAACCTGCAGTTTGCCCAGGCCGACCTGGTCTCGCTGTTGGGCGGTGGCTTCACTGCCACGCTGGAAGTGAGCGACGGTGCCGGTGGATGGTTGCCGGTGCAACAAGGCAGCAACGGTTCGGGCTTGCTCGACCTGTTGGGGCTGTTCGGACAAAGCTCCAGCGCCAAAATCGAAGGCCTGGAAGCCGGGCAGTATCGCTTTACCCTCAAGCTCGACCCCAACCTGGTCAGCGTTGGTGCAGGGGCCACGGCCAAGTTGAGCGTCACCAATGACAGCCTCACCGACTTCATCGGGGAAGCAGGGCCGGATGTCACCGGCAACGTCATCACCGACCCGGGCATTGGCGGTAAACCGGATGAACCGGGAACCGGCGGGCCAGTGAAGGTGCAGGTCGAGGTCAACGGCGAATTCGTCGATGCCGACGCCACCACCGGCACGGTGCTGCAGGGCCAATATGGTCAGCTGACCATCTTCGCCAACGGCGAGTACAAGTACACCCCGAACGGCGATGTCGCCAGCATCGGCAAGGTGGATGCCTTCGAGTATCACCTGGTCAATGGTGCCGGTGCTTCGGCCTCGGCAACCTTGTATGTGCGTATCGACAGCCCGAGTGTCAACGTGGACTGGAGCGCTACCGATCCATCTGCGCCCGGCGTGATCAACACGGTTGCCAATGATGACCTGGGTTCGGCGCAGATCGACATCGTCAACCTGGTCACCCAGGCCGACCTGGCGACCCTGAGCTACAACTTGGCACTGCTCGGCAGCAGTACGGGTACGGGTGCAGCGATCAACGTTGCCACGGGTACGACCGCAGAGCTTGCGATCAACGTCACCGTCACCGGCATTGCGTTGTTGCCAGGCACGACCGTCAATCTGCAGAAGTTCATCGGTAACGAATGGGTCACGCAGCAGACCACTACCCAGGCGAACCACACGTTCCAAGGGTTGGATGCCGGGACCTATCGCGTGACCGGGACGACCGGTGCCGTGCTGTCGCTGAGTGCGCTGCACATTGCGCAGAAGCTCACTACCACCTCCCTCACGGAGTTCGTGACCGGTGCAATGAGCAATGCGACTGGCAACCTGCTGTCCGACAGCTTGTCCGGGCCGGATGTCCTCGGTTCGCCGCTGACGGTACTCAGTGTGCTGGTCAACGGGGTCTATGTGATTCCTGGGCAAACGGGGACGAAAATCAACGGTGACCACGGCACATTGACCGTTTTTGCCGATGGTAAGTACGTCTACACCCCGCATGCCGGGCTGACGCTGGACGAGATTGGCCAGGTGGATAAATTCACCTACAAGCTCACCACGCCAACCGGCCAGGAAGACACCGCCGACCTCTACGTGCGCATCGACTCGCCGGATCGCGACCTGGTCTGGGACGACGCCAACCCGGGTGCGCCAGCCACTGAAGGTGCCGGCATTGCTGCTGCCCACAGTGCGGTGGACCAGGCGGCGGATGACGGCGCCAACGTTGACGGCGATCACCACGATGCCGTGGTGGCCGACGACACCGACTTCACCCATGTCGATGCTGGCGCGGGTGCAGACGGGTTGTTGTGGGAAGGCGGCGATGCAGCCATCAACCTCACCGACCTGATTGGCACAGTCAGCGGGGTGCACAGCATCGACCTGAACGATGTCAGCGCCGTCGACCTGACCCTGAGCCTCGAAGACCTGGTGTCCATCACCGGGCCTGAGTCGGATCGCTTGATGATCCAGGGCGACGATCAGGACAGCGTGCACCTGACAGGTGACTGGAGCGCCGGTGCGACCCAGGTAGAGAACGGTCTTGAGTACGTGATCTACACCAGTCCGGAAGATGAAACCCATCAGCTCTGGGTACAGAGCGGCATCAGCGTGGTGTAACGCCACCCCTGCCGGCCGGGCCGCAAGGCCCGGTTTTCCCTACCAACGGTAATGCAGCGATGGGCCGTGACGTCAGTCACGGTCCGTTGTTGTACTCATCAGGTTTGACAACAGTCAGGTGACTAGCAGTGAGGCAAAAGAGTTTGGCCAAGCAGCTGTCTGCCGTAATTCTGGCAGTCGCAATGATCGCGCCCGAGCGTGCGCCGGTCATGGCAGCGTCGTATATCGACGATGAAGAACGCGTCAACATCATCAGCCCGAGCAACCTGGGCACACATTTACCCGGCGGGCCAACGGGCGTCAGCGCACCGGTGGCACCCGAGCACGTCATACCGAGCAACCTTGACCTGACACGCGCCATTCAACTGGCGGTGGAATGGCACCCGGCAATTTCCGAGGCGATCGGCCAGCTGTACCAACAAAACGAGAACGTGAACATCGCCCGTTCCGGTTATTACCCGCAAGTCAGCGGTGGCTTCAACTCCGGCTACGACAGCGGCCTGAGGGGCAACGGCCAGAGCCGTGCGTTTTCGTTGTCGGCGTCGCAGATGCTCTATGACTTCGGCAAGGTCTCAAGTTCTGTCGACAGTGCGCTGGCGCGGGTCAGTGCCAGCCAGGCGTCGGTGTTGCTGTCGATCGATCAGGTGGCGCGCGATACCTCGTTCGCCGTGATCGAACTGCAGCGCTCGCAGTTGCTGGTGCAACTGGCTCGCGAGCAAATCGACGGCATTTCGGCGATTGCAGAGCTGGCCAAAAAGCGCAGCGACATGGGCGCCAGCACCCGTTCGGACCTGATCCAGGCCCGCTCGCGGGTCGAGGCCTCGGTGGCGACGCAATTGCAATTCACCGCGCAATTCAATCGCTGGCGCAGCACGTTGAGCAGTCTGCTTGGGTCGCAGGCGCCAGTGAGCGTGGCGAATGGTTTTCCGGCAAGCCTGGAGCAATCCTGCGTGGGCGTGGTACCCGATGCGGCAGTCACGCCGACCCTGCTGATCGCCCAGGCGCAGCGTGTCGATGCGCTGGCGCTGATTGCGCAAGCCCGTGCCGAGGCGTTGCCGACCGTGTCGCTGGACCCGTCCATCACGCACTACCTGGACAACAACGACGACAGCAACGTCCCCGGCGGCCGCGACCGTACCCGTTATGGCGTATTTCTCAACGTGAAAATGCCGCTGTACCAGGGCGGCGCAATCACCGCCCGCAAATCCGCCGCGCAACAGGCCCTGCGTTCCGCCGATGCCGCCAACGACGCCGCGCGCCTTGCGGTTCGCCAGGGGTTGCTGGAGGCGCGGGATCAAATCTCAAGCCTCAGCCAGCGGCTATCCACCCTGGATTTTCGTGAGCGCAGCATCTCCGAAACCCGCGACCTGTATCGCCAGCAGTACCTCGAACTGGGCACACGGCCGTTGCTCGACCTGCTGAATGCCGAGCAGGAAATTCACCAGGCACGCATGGACCGGGAAAACACCGCCGCTGACCTGCGCCGCCTGAAAATCGATTGCCTCTACAACACGGGCGCACTGCGCACGGCGTTCCACCTGGACAACAGCACCCTGCAAGGTGTGGAGATTCGGCCATGAATGATGCTGTGATGCTTGCGGACGAAACCAACGCAGTACAAACCCCGCTGAACCCGGCGCCCGCAGTGGATTATGAAGTGTGGCTGGAGGCCGTCCTGAGCGTGGCCCGGCATTACCGCCTGGAATGCTCGGCCCAAAGCGTGCGCATCGCCGCACAATGGACCGAAGGCGCTTCGGTGGAAGAGGTGGTACGGCAGATGGCCCGCCAGGCGGGGTTGAACTGCGTGATTGCCGACTTCAGCGAAACCACGCTGATGCAGCGCCAATTACCGGTGGTGCTGCAATTTGCCGACGGCCAGGTGGGTGTGCTCGAAACCCTTGGCGACGGCGACAACCTGGGCATCGCCTACAGCGGCGACGGCGGCCTGCAAAGCCGGCTCACCCGCCAGGACCTGTTGGAGCAAGCGCGCAAGAGCGTGATTCTGCGACCCATGGCGGCAGTGCGTGACCGGCGTGTCGACGACTACATCAAGCCTTACGAGAAGGCGTGGTTCAAAAACATCGTGCTGCGCGACCTGCGGCCCTATGGCTATGTGATGCTCGCTTCGCTGGTCACCAGCGTGCTGGGGTTGGCCGGGGTACTGTTTTCGATGCAGGTGTACGACCGGGTGATCCCGGCCGAATCCATGCCCACCCTGTATGTGCTGTTTGGCGGGGTGATGCTGGCGCTGGTGTTTGATTTCATCATGCGCATCACCCGTGTGCGCATCACCGACATGCTCGGCAAACGCGCGGATCTGCGCGTTTCCGACCTGGTGTTCGGGCATGCCATTCGCTTGCGTAACAGCGCCCGGCCGAAGTCCACCGGCTCGTTCATTTCGCAGCTCAAGGAACTGGAGCAACTGCGTGAGCTGATCACCTCCAGCACCGCCACGGCGCTGGCCGATCTGCCGTTCTTCCTGCTGTTTCTGGTGATCTACTGGTTGATCGCCGGCCCGCTGGTGGCGGTGCCAATGGTGGCTGTGCTGTTCCTGATAGTGCCCGGGCTGTTGGCGCAGAAAAAACTCGCGGCACTGGCGAATGAGTCGATGCGTGAAAGCTCGTTGCGCAGCGCCATGCTGGTGGAGACCATACAAGGCCTGGACGACATCAAGGCGTTGCAGGCCGAACAGCGCTTCCAGCAACAATGGAATCACTACAACGCCACCTGCGGCGACGCCAGCCTGCGCCTGCGCCTGCTCACCAACAAACTGGTGGCCTGGAGCAACAATGTGCAGGGCTCGGTGTTTGCCGTGGTGGTGGTGTTCGGTGCGCCGATGGTCATGGCCAGCGACATGACCACCGGTAGCCTTGTCGCGGCGTCGATCCTGGCGTCGCGGATGATGGCGCCGATGTCCCAGATCACCCAGGTGCTGACGCGCTGGCAGCAGGCCAAGGTTGCGCTGCAAGGCCTGAACCGGATCATGGAATTGCCGGTGGACCATCCCGAGGGCAGCAAGCGCGTGCACCTGCCGGTGATCAAAGGCCAATACGCGCTGAGCCAGGCCACATTCCAGTATTCCGACGATGCCCCCGTGCCGGCGCTGCGTGTGGCCGACCTGAAGATCCAGCCGGGCGAGCGCATCGCGATTCTGGGGCGTAACGGCGCGGGTAAATCCACGCTGTTGCAGGCATTGGCCGGGATGCTCGACCTCAAGGCTGGCACCATCAGCCTGGATAGCGTTGCCCTCAGCCACATCGACCCCGCCGACGTGCGCCGCGACGTGGGGCTGATGACACAAAACTCGCGGCTGTTTCACGGCACGCTGCGCGACAACCTGATCATGGGGGCGCCGCATGCCAGCGATCAGGAAATCCTCCAGGCCCTGGCGCTGACCGGTGCGGGCGACTTCATCGGCAAGTTCGCCGACGGCCTGGACCACATGATCCTGGAAGGTGGCCTGGGCCTGTCGGGCGGGCAGCGTCAGTCGCTGCTGCTGTCGCGGCTGATGATTCGCCAACCGCATATCGTGTTGCTCGACGAGCCCACCGCGTCCCTGGATGAAGCGACCGAGCGCCAGTTGATCCACAACCTCGACCGCTGGGCGGCCCATCGCACGCTGATTATCGCCACGCACCGCATGAGTGTATTGAGCCTGGTGAATCGGGTGATCGTGGTCGACAACGGCCAGATCATCGTCGATGACAGCAAAGCCAACGCGATTGCGCGCCTGTCCAAACCGAAGGGGAAAACCCAGTGAAAAGCCCTGCGCCGAAAACCATACCCCTGCTCGCCACCGAAGACGAAGGCGCCCGGCATACCCACGACGGCGTGGATGAACGCACCGTGGTGCGCGCCACGCGCGTGGTGGGCTGGGTGTTTGTCATGCTGATTGCATTTGGTGCCTGGGCCTACTTTTTTGAAGTGGACGAAGTCTCGACGGGCAGCGGCAAAGTCATCCCGACCTCGCGTGAGCAAATCATCCAGTCGCTGGAAGGCGGCATCGTCACGGAGTTGAATGTGGGGGAGGGCGATATCGTCAAAAATGGCCAGACGTTGGCCAGGCTTGACCCGACCAAGACCGAATCCAACTTTGATGAAAGTGCCGCCAAGTACCGGGCGTCGCTGGCCAGCGTCGCGCGTTTGCAGGCCGAGGTAGACGGTAAACCGTTACTGTTCCCCCCGGAACTTGAGCGTTACCCCGCACTGGTGCGCGCCGAAACCGACCTGTTCAACACTCGGCGCAAGGGCCTCGAAGAATCGTTGGCCGGCGTGCGATCGTCGCTCGGGCTGGTGCGTAGCGAGCTGGAAATCACCGAAAACCTGGCCAAGGTCGGCGCCGCCAGCAACGTTGAGGTGTTGCGCCTCAAGCGCCAAAAGGCCGAGCTGGAGTTGAAACTGACCCAGGCCCGCTCCGAGTATATGGTGCGGGCCGGTGAGGACCTGGCGAAGGTCAATGCCGACGTCGAGACGCTGTCGTCAGTCATGCGCGGGCGCTCCGACTCGGTGACCCGCCTGACCCTGCGCTCGCCGGTGCGCGGTATTGTCAAGGGGATCGAGGTCACCACCATCGGCGGGGTTATCCCGCCCAACGGGCGCCTGATGCAGATTGTGCCCCTGGATGAGCAGTTGTTGATCGAGGCGCGTATCTCCCCGCGAGACATCGCCTTTATCCATCCCGACCAGGTGGCCAAGGTCAAGATCACCGCCTACGACTACGCCATTTATGGCGGCATGGACGGCAAGGTCGTGACCATTTCTCCGGACACTATCCAGGACGAGGTCAAGCCAGAAGTTTTTTACTACCGAGTGTTCATCCGCACCGACGCTGACACCTTGAAAAACAAGGCCGGCAAGTCGTTTTCGATTGTGCCTGGGATGATTGCCTCGGTGGATATCAAGACCGGCCAGAAAACCGTGCTCGACTATTTGATCAAGCCCATGAACCGTGCGCGGGAGGCCTTGCGCGAGCGTTAGGCGAGGTGGCTGTGGCCAGGTTTGCGTTGTGGTGGATGCTGTTGTGGGCCGGCGTGCCGGGCGCGTGGGCCCTGAGTGAGGGGTCGACACCGTTGCTTTGGAACACCCCGGCCGACCAGTCGACCTGCAACCAGGTCGACTCTGCACTCTGGGTCGAGTTGGCCGGGGGCGATGAGTGCATTCGCTATTTTTCCGGGGCGGTGCTGAGCCGTGCGCCCGTGGTGATCGTGATGTTTCATGGCGACCGCAACGTGGAAATGCACCGCTCGCCCGAGTCGATCCGTGGCAATACCCTGGCCGCCAAGGCCAGGCAGGCCAAGGCCCTGAGCCGGCGTGCGGGCGTACCGGTGGTGATTGTGGCGCGACCTGGCACCTACGGTTCCAGCGGCAACCATGGGCAGCGGCGCCAGGCGCGGGAATTCATTGTGCTGGACGCTGCGCTCAACGAGCTGCGCAAGCGTTACGGCATCGGGCAGTTTGTGTTGCTGGGGCACAGCGGCGGCGCCACGGTGGCCGCGGCGTTGTTGACCTTGGGGCGTACCGATGTGAAGTGTGCAGTGATGACTTCCGGCGCGTTTGCCCTGATGCAGCGCGCGCAGATGTTGCGTCAAAGCAAAGGCCTGCCTTCGCGTCCGGGACGCGACACCAATGGTTTATTGCACCCCTACGATCCCCTGGAGCACATGGCCGGCATTGCCGTTGCGCCTGCGCGGCAGTTGTTCGTGATTGGCAGCGTGGACGACCAGGTAACCCCATTTATGTTGCAGGAGCGTTTTTACCAGGCGTTGATTCGCGCCGGGCATCAGGCGCAGTTGGTCAAGGCGCAGGGTGTGCCTGCGATGTTTCACCAACTGCGCAATGACATTGGCCTGAAGACAGCAGCGGGCTGCGCGGGCTAACCCGCCGGCACCGCCTGTTCGGTCGTGTTCAGCCAATCACAGATCTGCGACAACCCGGTACCACCGGAGCTTTTCACCAGTACCCAATCCCCCGCCTGGAACCACTGGCCGGGGTGGCGCGCCAACGCCTGGCCTAATGCCGTGGCATCCTCGAACCACTGCACTGACAGCTCACTGCGCAGCACCCGGTACACCTCACGCATCAGCGGTCCGCACAGCACCAAATGCCGGGGCGCCGCCGCGCGCAGCGAGTCAGCCAATTCCAGGTGGTAGCGCTGGGCGTCGGGGCCCAGCTCCAGCATGTCGCCCAACACTACTACTCGGTGTCGCGAGGCCACGGGCAGGTCGGCCATCGAGCGCAAGGCCGCAGCCATCGAGCCGGGGTTGGCGTTGTACGCATCGTTGATCAGCTGGAAATGCCCGTCGGTGCATTTGATCGAGCGGATATTGCCGCGACCTTCCACCGGTTGGAAGCCGGTCAGCACTTCCAGTGCCTGGTCGGCGTCAAGCCCGGCGGCGAACAGCGACGCCAGCACCCCCAGTGCGTTGAGCACCATGTGTCGGCCGCGAGCACTCAGGCTGAAATCCAGCCGTTGCGTGTCACGTTGCGCGGTGACGTAGACCCGGTCGGCCTCGCTGCACACGTCGAGCAGGCGCACATCGGCATCAGCGTGTTCGCCATAGCTGGTCACGTGCAAGCGCGCGACTTCGGCGGCCTGGGCGAACACCTCGTAGTGCGGCATATCGCGGCACAGCACCGCGTGCCCACCCGGTGCCATCGAGCGGAAGATCGCGCTCTTTTTACGCGCCAGGTTTTCCAGGGTGCCATGGTATTCCAGGTGCGCCGGAGCCAGCCCGGTCACGATAGCAATGTGTGGGCGCACCAGCTCCGAGTTAATCGGCATGCGGCCCACGGCCATTTCCAGTACCCAGAATTTGGCCGGCCGGGGCATGCTCGCCAGGTTCCAGGCGATCCCATGGGGCAGGTTGGCGTTGGCCTCGGTGTGGCCCACTTCGCCCCAGTGTTTCAGGGCGTGGCCGAGCATGGCGACCACGGTGGTTTTACCGAAGCTGCCGGTGACGCCGAACACCTGGCCAGTGAATTGCTGCCTGGCGTATCGACCCATTTGCAGCATGGCCTCGCTGGTATCGGCGACCTGTAACACCGGCAGGCCGCTGTCCAGGTAGGGCGTCGGGTCTACACACAAGAACGCCGAGGGGCGTCGCTCAGGAATGGCCTGGGCCCAGCGCAGCGCCGACTGCACTTCGTTCGGTCCCACCTTGCTGGGGTGCCGATTGAGCATGCGCCGGGGTTTGAAAAACTGCATGGACGGCGTCAAACCCGACGTGTACCAACCGGGTGGTGGCTGTTTGGCCCAGGTGCCGTGTGTCACCCGAGCCAGGGTGTTGGCGTCCCAGACCCAGCCGAGGGGCGCTGCGTCCTGGGCCAGGCTCACTTGCGGCGCGCCGTCGAGCAGGTAGCGGTGGTAGGCAATCAGCCCCGAGAGGTAATGCTCCACGTCGTCGATGCGCACCCTGAACGCGTGGTGACGGATAAAAAACGAACCGGCAATGCGCGCAGGATTGGCGAAATACATCGCCGTTTCCGGCCAGAAATACCCGTTGAACAGATAGCGCGCACGATGATGCAGGGCGCGGTAAAACGCGTGCAGGTCGATCTCGGTGAGCAGGTGGCGCAATTGCGCTTGCTGGGCGATGCGTTCGAGCATCTGCTGCGCAGCCATCATCAATTCCAGTAGCGTCGGAAAGGTGGTGATGCGCTGTTGCACGAACCCCAGATAACCGGCGACGTTATTCAGGCCGAAGCGGAAATACTTTTCGTCAGGTCGGTAGCGGGTCAGTTCGTTCACGCAATAGCTGAGCCAGTGATCGTGCTCGCGCCAGTGCTGTTTTTCGATGAAGTAGTCGAAGGCTTTTTCCACCACGGTTAACCAGCGCTCATCGCCGGTGAGGCCGTAGAGGCGGATCAACCCGAACGCGGCCTCGCCGTCGTAGTAGATGATCCGGAACGCCTCTTTGACGGTAAGGTCACGGCCATGCAAGACGTGCACGAAGGCGCCGGTGGTCGCGTCCTGCATCCAGGCCATGCCATTGGCCAGGGCTTCCAGCACGGGTAGGTAGTGGCGGGTGCCGGTGACTTCGCTGTATTTGACCAGCGCCAACAAACACACGGCATTGCCGCCCAGTTTGATCTCGTCACCGGTGTCCAGCAGATACGCCGCCACACTGCCGTCGGGCAGCGCGTAGGACTTGATCAGTTCCTGGGTAAGGTAGGCCAGCGAGCGGTCGATGGCGGATTTAAGCGCCTCGTCGCCGGTCAGTGCCCAGGCCTCGATCATCGAATAGGTGGTACTGGCGTGGCGCAGGGTGTTGTAGTTTTTTATCGCCCGGTCAAAGCACGGGAAGTAGCCGTAGACGAACTGGCCGCTGCCCTGCACCTGAGTGCTCAGGTAGCTTGCGGCGCTGATGATGCTCGCCTTTACCATGCCGGGCTCCAGCGCTGCGAGGGTGCGCCAGCCGGTTTCTGTCGGGCCAGGGTTCAGCGGGTGGGGCACGCCGTCTTCGGCACAAAAAACGCCCTTGGTGTCGAACAGGAACACGGGGGTCTCGGGTTCAAGTGTGGCGATCAGGTCGGCTGTATTGAGCCCGGTAAAACGGCGCCTGGCGTACACCGAAAAATTGCCGGCATTGAAGCTCGCGTGATTGATAGCGTTGCCGCCATACAGGATCGCGTTGGCGTTCAGTTCCTGTTCGGTGATCGCGATGTGCAGCGCCGCATCGAAGGCGATGCCGCGCCGGAAGTAATTACGCTTGTGGCGCTTGAAGCGCGCATTGAGTTCGGCCCAGGTGATGGCGGTTACGTTGATCGCGCATTCGACGCGTATCCATGAACGTTCGACGATGTTGCCTGACTGCGCACGGTCTCGTTCGTAGGCTCCCTGCAAGCGCTGCACACCGGTTTGCCAGGCGGCTTCGAAGTTATCTGCCGTGATATGAAAAACATGCGCGCGCTGGGTGCCGTCGCTCATGGAGAAAAACAAGGTACAGGGCTGCGCGGTGTCTGATGATACAGCAGGCCCATTCATTTCTTTGCTTAGATGAGCATAACAAGCAAGCCATTGCTGTTTCACAGGCATAGTTCATCACCAGTTTTTAACTTGGAGAGGGGTGGCGCGCAGTGTTCATGATTAAACTGCGCGCCAGCTGATAAATAAGCAGAAAGTTATGCCGCACAGTTTTATAAAGGCAAATTAACCAGGCTTATATATCAAGAGCAGAGCGATGAATCCTCTTTCTCCGGCTCCAGCACGGAGGGCGGGACTTGGCTCTCGTATTGCTGGAGATGGTCACGAATCAGCTTGCGAATAACCTGAGAAATAGTAAGGTCAACTTCCTCGGACAGCGACTCCAGACGCTGCTTGGTCGGGAAGTCGATGAGAATGGTCAGACGTGTTGTTTTTTCAGGCATTTTCTTGATCCTTTTACAAAAGCGCGGTCTCGACTGCCGCGTGCAGTAAGTGCTGGAAGACGTGTGGAGTCCTTAGAACAAACCAATGGGGTAATCAACTGATTCATTGGAGTCTAATTCAAATCGCTGCGCGTTTTCCATCAATGTGCAGTGAAGGTTGCGATTATGTGAAGTTCTGCACCTTCTCCGTACCTCTTATTATCATCGGGTTATAATGCTATGAGATTCGAGTATAGACCGGTTGCAAGAAAGCTATCTCAAAGTGTAGGGGGTGTCAAAAGTCAATCTTATCTATAACTAAAGTAGTGGTTGTACTGTTTGGTGAGTTTGATTATGTATTTTGCGCATTACGTCATGAGATTTTTTCAAGAACTTGGTGCTCACAATATTCTGTCACAAAATACTAATTGATTGTTTTCGAATATCAAGGGTTGTTGTCACGAATAACAGCGATTGTTATTGGAAGAGGGGCAGGGAGGTGCTGCTTTTATCAGAAGGGCGCGACGGTCGTCGTTGAGGTAAAAGGGGCCAGGGCGACCCCTTTCCAGGAGGTGGGGTCAGGCAAACACAAAATACTTACGCACCGTCTCGACCACTTCCCACGTCCCCTTCATCCCCGGCTCCACCACAAAGATATCCCCAGCCCGCAAATGGATCGGCTCCAGGCCGTCCGGGGTGATCACGCAGTAGCCTTCCTGGAAGTGACAGTATTCCCACTTCACATACTCCACCCGCCATTTGCCCGGGGTGCAGATCCAGGTGCCCATGATCTTGCTGCCGTCCTCGCTGGTGTAGGCGTTGAGGTTGACGGTGTGCGGGTCGCCTTCGAGTTTTTCCCATTTGCAGGCGTCCAGCACCGGCAGTGGATGGGTGTCGCGCAGTACGGTGATTGGCTTGGACATAATGATTCCGAGGCAGTGGAAGGGAAGTCCGAACCCTATCGCCTTGGGCGGCCCGCCAGTGGTCTGGACTCGACATCGGGATGCCCAGAAGCGCAGTCATTTGCACAGCCGTGAGTCACCGCCAACCCCTGTGGGAGCCGGGCTTGCCCGCGATGGCGGAGTGTCAGGCGATGGAAGGGCACGCTGTGCCGACCTCATCGCGGGCAAGCCCGGCTCCCACAGGGAATATTTGTTGTTTGAAGGATTGAGTCGATACGAAATATCTGTGCGCCAATCAGCCATTTCCTCGCAGTAAGTGCGAAAGATTTCCCGCTTTGCGCTGGAATTCGCAAGAATATTTACAGCCGGCCCTCGTATCATTCACCCCAGTAACGACCGAGAGCCTTGAAATGAATCCAATAAAAACGTGGTGGGACATCAGCCCGCCCTTGAGCACCGCGACCCCGACCTGGCCGGGTGATACGCCGTTTCAGGAAGAGCGGGTCTGGCAGTTCGGCCCCGAGTGCCCGGTGAATGTCGGACGCATCACCCTGTCGCCCCACACCGGCGCCCATGTGGACGCGCCGTTGCACTACAGCGCGGACGGCGCGCCGATTGGCGAAGTGTCCCTGGATGTGTACATGGGCCCGTGCCGGGTGCTGCATTGCCTGGGCAGCGGCGCGCTGGTGCAGCCGCATCAGTTGGAAGGCCGCCTGGAAAACCTGCCGGAGCGTGTACTGTTGCGCACTTATCAACAGGCGCCGGTGGATGCCTGGGATTCGAATTTCACCGCCGTCGCCCCGCAAACGGTCGAGTTGCTGTTCAGCCTCGGTGTGCGCCTGATCGGTATCGACACACCGTCCCTGGACCCGCAGCAGTCCAAGACCATGGACTCCCACAACGCCGTCGCCCGGCATGGCATGGCGATTCTCGAAGGCATCGTCCTCGACGACGTGCCGGAGGGCGATTACGAGTTGATCGCGCTGCCGCTGCGTTTTGCCAACCTCGATGCCAGCCCGGTACGAGCCATTCTCCGCCCGCTCAAGGAGCCCACGCGATGAGCCAGTGTCCTTTCTCCCCTGACTACCAGCCGCCGGAAGAATGGCATAACGCCGAGCTGAATTTTTCCGAGTCCATGAGCTACGGCGACTACCTGGACCTGGGCAAAGTGCTCAGCGCCCAGCACCCGCTGTCGCCGGACCACAACGAGATGCTGTTCATCATCCAGCACCAGACCTCGGAGCTGTGGATGAAGTTGATGCTCCACGAACTCAAGGCCGCCCGCGAACACGTGCGCCTGGGTGAGCTGCCGCCGGCGTTCAAGATGCTGGCGCGGGTGTCGCGGATCTTTGACCAGTTGGTGCACGCCTGGGCGGTACTGGCGACCATGACGCCGTCGGAGTACAAGTCGATCCGCCCGTACCTGGGGCAGTCGTCGGGTTTCCAGTCGTTCCAGTACCGGGAAATCGAATTCATCCTCGGCAACAAAAGCGCGGCGCTGTTGCGGCCTCACGCCCACCGGCCGGAGTTGTTGAAGGAGCTGCAGGTGGCGATTGCCACGCCGTCGCTGTATGACGAGGCGATCAACCTGATGACCAAGGCCGGGCTGGCGATCGACCCCAAGCGCGCCGAACGCGACCCGACGGCGCCGACGGTTCACGATGATTCCGTGGAGGCGGCGTGGCGCGAGGTTTATCGCGATCCGAGCCGGTATTGGGACCTGTACCAATTGGCCGAAAAGTTTATCGACCTGGAGGATTCGTTCCGCCAATGGCGCTTCCGCCATGTCACCACGGTGGAGCGAATCATTGGCTTCCAGCCTGGTACGGGCGGCACCGAAGGCGTGGGTTACCTGCGCAAGATGCTCGACACCGTATTGTTCCCCGAGCTGTGGCGAGTGCGTTCCACGCTGTAATCAAGGCCCAACAAAAAGCCCCGGTACTCATCAGTACCGGGGCTTTTCATTTGGAATACGATCAAAATGTGGGAGCGGGCTTGCTCGCGAAAGCGGTGGGTCAGTCAATACATCAGGTGACTGACACGACGCCTTCGCGAGCAAGCCCGCTCCCACACAAGCCCGCTCCCACATGGGTTATTGCGCTGTTACTGCCTTCGCGTTGTTCAACCGCAACCGGTACGCCACATAGATGATCCCGACCCAGACCGGAATCGCATACACCGACGCCCGCACACCCGGAATCGCCAGCATCACGCAGATGATCATCAGCATGAACGCCAGGCACAGGTAGTTGCTGAACGGGAACCAGAAGGTCTTGAACGACGGCACCACGCCTTGCTCGCCCATGGCCTTGCGGAACTTGATGTGGGTCAGGCTGATCAGCGCCCAGTTGATCATCAGCGAGGCAACCACCAGCGCAAACAACAGCTCCAGTGCGTCATGCGGCGCGACGTAGTTGATCACCACACACAGCAGCGTCACCAGGGCCGAGATGCCCAGGGCACGCAGCGGCACGCCTTGCTTGTTCAACTTCATCAGCGCTTTCGGCGCATCGCCTTGCTCGGCCAGGCCGAACAGCATGCGGCTGTTGCAGTACACGCCGCTGTTGTACACCGACAGTGCCGCGGTCAGGACCACGAAGTTGAGGATGTGGGCGGCGGTGTCGTTACCGATCAAGGAAAAGATCTGCACGAACGGACTGCCGCTGTAGGCATCGCCCGACGCGCCGAGGGTTTGCAGCAGTTGGTCCCATGGGTACAACGACAGCAGCACGGTAAGGGCGCCGACGTAGAAAATCAGGATCCGGTACACCACCTGGTTGATCGCCTTCGGGATCACCTTGCGGGGTTCGCTGGCTTCGGCGGCGGTAATACCCACCAGCTCCAGGCCGCCGAACGAGAACATGATGAACGCCATGGACATCAACAGCCCCATGCCGCCATTCGGGAAGAACCCGCCGTGGCTCCACAGGTTGCTCACCGAGGCTTGCGGGCCGCCGGTGCCGCTGAACAGCAGGTAGCAGCCGAGCACGATCATGCCGACAATCGCCACCACCTTGATGATCGCGAACCAGAACTCGGTCTCACCGAAGAACTTCACGTTGAGGGTGTTGATCAGGTTGACCAGCACAAAGAACACCACCGCACTGACCCAGGTCGGAATTTCCGGCCACCAGAACTGGATGTACTTGCCCACCGCTGTCAGCTCGGCCATGCCCACCAGCACGTAGAGTACCCAGTAGTTCCAGCCGGCGAGGAAGCCTGCGTAACCGCCCCAGTACTTGTGGGCGAAGTGGCTGAAGGAGCCGGCCACCGGTTCCTCGACGATCATTTCGCCCAGCTGGCGCATGATCAGGAACGCGATGAACCCGGCTACCGCATAGCCCAGGATCATCGACGGCCCCGCCGACTTGAGCACGCCCGCCGAGCCGAGGAACAGCCCGGTCCCGATCGCCCCTCCCAAGGCAATCAGCTGAATATGCCGGTTCTTCAGGCCACGCTTGAGGCCCACCGGGTTAACCATGTCATCCGCCATTAACATTCCCTTCTACTTGTTTTTTTCAGGGTTGATCGCACACCGAACCAGCCCCTCAAACCGCTGAGGGGTCAGATATTACTCTCGGTAAACTTTTCGTAATACAGCTGAACGCCATCAAGTGCCTGATCCAGCAGCCATTGTTTGATGGATTCGACCATCGGAGGGGGGCCGCAGACGTACATATCTGCCGATTGATCCCGCAATTCGGCCAGGTCGAAATGCTCGGTGAGGTAGCCGCGTTTGCCGGCCCAGTCCGAAGGTGGGTCGCTGAGTACCTCGGTGTAGCGAAACCCCGGGATTGTATCGGCGTAGGCTTTTATGCGTGTTGCCTCGCATAAATCGGCCGCACCCCGCACGCCGTAATACAGGTGCACCGGCTGTTGGCAGCCGCTGGCGGCCAGGTCATCGAGCATGCCCAGCAGCGCCGATAAACCAGTGCCACCGGCCACCAACACCAGCGGTCGGGTGACATGCCGAAGGTAGAAGGCACCCAATGGCGCTTCCAGCAGCAACTCATCACCGACCTGGCAGCGTTCGCGGATGTAGTTGCTCATCACGCCATCGGGCAGCAGGCGGATCAGGAACTGCAACTGATTGCCCGGGCGGTTGGCGAAAGAGTAGGAGCGCCAACTGTCGGTGCCGGGAATCGACAGGCGGGCGTACTGGCCCGGCAGGAAATCCAATGGTGCTTCAAGCTGCAGGTGCAGGATCGCGGTGCTGGCCGAGACCTGTTGCACTTGGCTCACCGTACTGCGGATTTGTACTGGCCCCGGCGCGTTGCACAGGCTGGAATCAAAATCGAAATAAAACGCCGCATCGGATTGGACCCGGGTCTGGCAGCTGAGCATTTTGCGTTGTTGCAGGTCGAGGCTGGAGAGGGCTTCCTCGTCCACGTAGTCCTGGCTGTAGTCGCCGGACTCGCAGCGGCCCTGGCAGGTGCCGCATACGCCTTCGCGGCAGTCGAGCGGGATCTTGATGCCATTGCGCAGGGCTGCATCCAACAGGATCTCATTGGCGCCCACCGGGAAAAACAGGGTCTTGCCGTCGGCAAAACTGAAGGCCACTTTGTGATTCATTCGCAGAACTCCGCGAGTTTGATTTTCTATGCCTGCGATTTACCTGTGGCGAGGGAGCTTGCTCCCGCTGGGCTGCGCAGCAGCCCCAAAAAGCCGGGAGCGCTACGCACTGGAGCGCCAACCCGGTCCAGCGGGAGCAAGCTCCCTCGCCACAGGTGTAATGCATCAGGTCACAGGTGATAGAAATCCAGCACCGAGTTGATGGTGTCGTTGAGCAGCAGCGCATGCTTGCGGGTGATCAACCAACTGTCGCCATCGGGCTTGAGGCTGTAAGTGGCGCTGCCGTAGAACTGCTCCGACGTCGCCAGCCGATAGAACAACGTATGCCAGTTCAACTTCACCTCCAGCAGCCCGTCCGGTTGCTCGGCAATCCGCACGTTGTTGATCAAATGCAGCGTCCTTGGCATCGGCGTGGCCGACGCAGCCTTGCCCGTACGCAGGCGAAACACCCGATCCTCCAGCCCCGAGCGGTTGGCGTAATAGATCAACGACATTTCGCGCTTGGGATCGCGGGTGTAGACATGTTCCGAATCCCACTGCGGCAGGTGGAATTCACTCTGCGGGTCGAACAACTGCACGTAGGCGTCCCAGTCCTGGGCATCGCACAGCTCGGATTTACGGTAAAAAAACTGCTCGATCCGGTACTGCAATTGCGCATTCATCATTCCACCTCCCGCAGTTTCAGGGCTTGCTGGTCGAGCCCGTCCAGCAGGAATTTCTGCCAGTTGCGGTGCTGGTTGACGTACAGCCCTTCGTGGGTGAATTCGGTGCCGGTCATCGCCGGCTGGATACCGATGGATTCGCTATTGGGGGTCGGCCCGGTTTCCCAGCGGTGGCTGCCACGGGAAATATCGCTCCAGCGCTCCAGGCGGCCCTGGAAGCCGCGCTGGGCTTCGCGGAACTCCACCAGGTCATCCGGCGTGCCCATGCCCGAGACGTTGAAGAAATCCTCGAACTGGCGAATACGGTTTTCACGGTCGGCGTCAGACTCGTTCTTCACCCCCAGGCACTGGCTGATGATTTCGGTCTTGTTCCATGCGATAGGGCGGATGATCCGCAGCTGCGAGCTGATCTGGTCGAGGAAGAACAGGCTCGGGTAGATATTCAGGTTGCGTAGGCGGTGCATCATCCATTCGGCTTTTTGCTGGCCGTGTTCTTCGATCAGGCGCGGCATGATGGTGGCGTAGCCCGAACGCACGGTGGGGTTGGGCATGTCGCTGAACAACAGGCTGTGACCATTGTTGAAGGCGAACCAGCCGTCATCGGTGTTCGCGTCGCCGGCGCCGAGTTTGCTGTAGTCCAGTGTCGTGCCCGAGCCGGTGCCGTTTTCCGTATTGACCTGCTGGCGATGCTGCACCGTGGCCACGTAGTTGTAGTGCACGGTGCTGACGTGATAACCGTCCAGGCCGTTCTCGTTTTGCAGTTTCCAGTTGCCGTCGTAGGTGTAGGCGGATTTGCCCGGCAGCACTTCCAGCTCACCGGTGGCCGATTGGGCGACCATCATGTCGAAGAACACTTTGGCGTCGCCGAGGAAATCTTCCAGGCTGTTGGTGCCGTTCACGTCGAGGCTGATGAAGACGAAACCCTTGTAGCTCTCGATCCGCGCTTTTTTCAGGCCGCGAGTGGCCTTGTCGAAGCCTTCCGGGTATTCCCCCGGCGCCTTGACCTTCACCAGCCGGCCATCGCTCTTGTAGCACCAGGCATGGAACGGGCAGGTAAACGTGGACTGGTTGCCCTTGCCAACCCGGGTCAGGGTGGTGCCGCGATGCTGGCAAGCGTTGATCAGCGCGTTGAGCTGGCCTTCGCCGTCGCGGGTGATGATCATCGGCTGGCGCCCGGCGCGCATCGTCACGAAGTCGTGCTTGTTGGCCAGTTCGCTCTCGTGACAGGCATAGATCCAGTTTTTTTCGAAGATCAGCTCCATTTCCAGCTCGAACAACTCCGGCTCGGTGAACATGTCCCGGGCGATGCGGAACACCTCATCCACCGGACGGAAGTCCAGGCAGCCTTCGATAAAGCTTTTCCACTGCTCGACGCTTCTTGCACCACTCATGGGAGGCACCTTTTTGATAATGGCTAGACGGGTAAGCCATTAAGAGGCTGCGGCGGGGCACCGGGCTATCCGGTTAATGGGGGAAGGTGGGCCACTTAGTTGGGCACGAAATACCCACGGCGGTGCAGGGCGGTGGCGGAATGCGCTACTGTCTTGCAAGGCGATTGTCGGAAAAGTCTGCTTGTTATCCACTTAGTCGACGGTTGCTATCCACCCAGTGGCGATCCCGCTGGCGTGGCGCAAAACTTGCTGTCGATCTACCAGGACGCGCCGTCAGAGCGCGCCGGCCACAATTGCCGTGGGTGCCCCGTGATGAGTAGCAATACACGCGATATACGTATCGAGCGCTTCGACCTTGAAGGCGCCTGCAGCTGGATGTCCGGCATTTGCGGGCCGCACCGCCTGCAAACCGCGACGCCGGAGCGCATCCGCTTTCACCACAGCGCCAATGTGTTCAAGTCCCGCGCCACGACGCTGGGGATTATCGAATACGGCACCGATGTCACCATCGACATCGAAGACGCCGAGCACTTCAGCAGCTACAGCCTGACCTTGCCGCTGGTGGGCGAGCAGGAACTGAGCAAGAACGGCGTACGGCTCAGCTCCAACCGTGACCAGGGGGTGATCATTTCGCCCAACGAACATCAGGTGCTGGAGATCTCGGGCGACTGCCGCAAGTTGCAGGTGGTGATCACCCGCGCGGCGATGAGCGAATCCCTGGAAGGCCTGCTGCAGCGGCCGATTGAAGCGCCGCTGCGCTTCGAATCGGCGATGGACGCGGTGGACGGCGCTTCCGCGTCGTGGTGGCGCATGGCGCGGTATTTCATCGCCGAACTGGAGCGCAGCAGCGAGCTGTATGACCAGGTGGCGTTTACCCGGGACCTGGAAAGCTCGCTGATCAAGGGCCTGATCCTGGCCCAGCCGAACAACTATTCCGAAGAGCTGCGGGACGTGCTGGGGGTGAAGCTGCCGCACTATTTGATTCGTGCCCGACAGTACATCCACGACAACGCCCGGGAAGCGGTGCACCTGGAGGATTTGGAGGCGGCGGCGGGCGTGTCGCGCTTCAAGCTGTTCGATGCCTTCCGCAAATACTTCGCCCTGTCGCCCATGGCCTATCTGAAGAAATACCGCCTGGGTGCCGTGCGCCAGCAAATCCTCGAACATGGCTCCACGCGCACCATCTCCGAAATCGCCCTGGGCTGGGGCTTTACTCATCTGGGGCGATTCTCGGCCGAATACCGCAAGCTGTTCGACGAATCCCCCAGCCAGACCCTGCAACGCAACGACGCCCGGCGCATGCGTGGATGAACACCTTACGCAAAAACAACGGAGATCAACTGTGGGAGCGGGCTTGCTCGCGAATGCGGTGCATCAGCCAACTCACTCGGTGACTGACACTGCGCATTCGCGAGCAAGCCCGCTCCCACATTGGATGTGTGGTGTTCTTTTAAATCAACTCTTCCACCAGTTGCAGGCAATGACTGAGCCCCGGCGACTGGTCATTGATCCGCCGGCTGAGAATGATCGGCGACGTGGCGGTGGCCTCCACCACCGGCGTGTAGCCAATGTCTGCGCGGTGCAGCACCTGCACCGAGGCGGGTACCAGGGTCACGCCCATGCCTGCGCCGACCAGACCAATGGCGGTCTGCAATTCGTTGGTCCACTGCGAAACCTTCAGGCTCAAGCCATGGGCATCGAACAGCGCGATCACATGGTCGGCGTAGCTCGGCCGCGGGTTGCCGGGATACAGCACGAAGGGTTCAGCGGCCAATTGCGCCAGGGTGGCCGGGGCGCCCAGCAGGGGATGCCCGGCGGGCAACACCGCCACCAACCGGTCCTCCACCAACACCCGCTGCACAATGGCCGGGTCGTCGATGCGAATCCGCCCGAAGCCCACGTCAATCCGCCCGGCCTTGAGAGCTTCAACCTGTTGCAGCGTGGTCATCTCCGACAGGCCCAACTCCAGCTCCAGGCCATCGTGGCTGCGCAGCCGGCGAATCAACTCCGGCAGCACGCCGTACAGCGTCGACGGCGCAAAACCGATGCCCAGCCAGGTTTTCTGCCCAAGGCCGATGCGCCGGGTGTTGTCACACACCTTGCCCAGTTGCTCCAGCAGCACATTGGCGTGCTCATAGAAAAACCGCCCGGCTTCGGTCAGGCGCAACGGGCGCCCACGCTCCAGCAGGACCACACCCAGTTCGTCCTCCAATTGCTGGATCTGCCGGCTCAACGGCGGCTGGGCAATGTGCAGGCGTTCGGCGGCGCGGGTGAAGTTGAGGGTTTCCCCCAGCACCTGGAAGTAACGCAGATGGCGCAGTTCCATAAAGACTCCATTCATACCTTAAGGGTATTGTTCGAGACTCATTCTATATTGGAAGCCAGCAGAGATCCGGAACAGAATCAGGCCAAATCTATAAAGAACCCAACGGGTATTGCCATGCCGATTTGCGCCATCGAGTCGATCGAGACCATCATCGTCGATCTCCCTACCATCCGCCCGCACAAACTGGCGATGCACACGATGCAGAACCAGACCCTGGTGATCATCCGCGTGCGCTGCGCCGACGGTATCGAAGGCATTGGTGAATCCACCACCATCGGCGGCCTGAGCTACGGCAATGAAAGCCCCGACAGCATCAAGATCAACATCGACCGGCACTTCGCGCCGCTGCTGCTCGGCCAGGACGCGAGCAACATCAATGCCGCCATGTTGCGCCTGGAGCGCAGCATCCGGGGCAACACCTTTGCCAAGTCGGGTATCGAAAGCGCCTTGCTCGACGCCCTCGGCAAACGCCTGAACCTGCCGGTCAGCGAATTGCTCGGCGGCCGTGTGCGGGACGCCTTGCCGGTGGCCTGGACCCTGGCCAGCGGCAACACCGAAAAAGACATCGCCGAGGCCGAGAAGATGCTCGACCTGCGCCGCCACCGCATTTTCAAATTGAAGATCGGCGCCGGTGAAGTCAGCCAGGACCTGGCCCACGTCATCGCGATCAAAAAAGCTCTGGGCGACCGCGCCAGTGTGCGGGTCGACGTCAACCAGGCCTGGGACGAAGCCGTGGCCCTGCGCGCCTGCAAGGTGCTGGGGGACAACGGTATCGACCTGATCGAACAACCGATCTCGCGCAACAACCGCGGCGGCATGGTGCGGCTCAACCTGTCGAGCCCGGCGCCGATCATGGCCGACGAGTCCATCGAATGCGTGGAAGATGCCTTCAACCTGGCCCGCGAAGGCGCGGCCTCGGTGTTCGCCCTGAAGATCGCCAAAAACGGCGGGCCGCGTGCGGTATTGCGCACCGCAGCGATTGCCGAAGCGGCGGGTATCGGCCTGTACGGCGGCACCATGCTTGAAGGCGGTATCGGCACCCTGGCGTCGGCCCACGCGTTCCTCACCTTGAACAAACTGGCGTGGGACACCGAGCTGTTCGGCCCGCTGCTGCTCACCGAAGACATCCTCGCCGAGCCGTTGGTGTACCGCGATTTCCACCTGCATGTCTCCACCGCTCCGGGCCTGGGCCTGGCCATCGATGAAGAGCGCCTGGCGTTCTTCCGTCGCGATAAATAACAAGAGGACACCTGCGATGTTGTTCCACGTAAAAATGACCGTGAACCTGCCCGTCGACATGAACCCCGAGCGCGCTGCCGGCCTCAAGGCTGAAGAAAAAGCCTTCTCCCAGCGGCTGCAGGAGCAAGGCAAATGGCGCCACCTGTGGCGCATCGCCGGGCTGTACGCCAACTACAGCGTGTTCGATGTCGACAGCGTGCAGGAACTGCATGACCTGTTGATGCAACTGCCGCTTTATCCTTACATGGCCATCGAAGTGAATGCCCTGTGCCGGCATCCATCGTCGATCCGTGAGGATGATCGCTGAGTCTGTTTTTTCACCTAATAATTACAAGATGAGGATTGCACCATGTCCATCCGACTTTCCCAGACTGCTCACGCCCAACAGTTTCTCGAAGAAGCCAGCGGCAACCTTAACGACGGCGGCAACCCACGGGCCAAGGCGCTGATCTACCGGATCCTGCGGGACACGGTGAACATCATCGAAGACCTGGAAGTGACTCCGGAAGAGTTCTGGAAGGCGGTCAACTACCTCAACGAACTGGGCAAGAACCAGGAAGCCGGCTTGCTCGCGGCAGGCCTGGGCCTGGAGCATTACCTGGACATGCTGATGGACGCGGCGGACGAGGAAGCCGGCAAGTCCGGCGGCACCCCGCGCACCATCGAAGGCCCGCTGTACGTGGCCGGTGCGCCGCTGTCCAAGTTCGAGGCGCGGCTGGACGACGGGCAGGACCCGGGCGTGCCGCTGTTCATGCAGGGCCAGGTGCGCGACACCAATGGCAAGCCGTTGGCGGGGGCGATTGTCGATGTATGGCAGGCCAATACCGGTGGTACGTATTCGTGGTTTGACAGCACGCAGTCGGAGTTCAACCTGCGTCGGCGAATCGAGACCGATGCCCAGGGCAACTACCGTTTTCGCAGCATCGTGCCGTCGGGGTATGGCTGCCCGCCGACCGGCCCGACCCAGCAGTTGCTGGACCAGTTGGGGCGCCATGGCCAGCGGCCGGCGCATATCCACTTCTTCATCTCGGCGCCGGGCCATCGGCACCTGACCACGCAGATCAACCTGTCGGATGACCCGTACCTGCATGATGATTTTGCCTATGCGACGCGGGATGAGTTGATCGCCGAAATTCGCTTCAGCGAGGACGCAAACCTGGCGAAGGAATTTGGTGTGGAAGGGCCGTTTGCGCAGATTGATTTTGACTTTGAGTTGCAGCCTGCGGCGGCGCCGGTAGAACAAAAGCGTATGCAGCGAGTGCGCGCCCTCGAAGACTGAACGCGGTAAAAAAAATGTGGGAGCGGGCTTGCTCGCGAATGCGGTGGATCAGTCAATATTTCCGGTGACTGACACTCCGCCTTCGCGAGCAAGCCCGCTCCCACATTGGCTCTGTATCGTTTGGCCTACTTGCGAACAACCAGGTCGAGCAGATCATCCCGATCCTTGATCTTCTGCAGCACGATCTCCGACCGAATATCCATCACCCCCGCCGTGCGGTTCAGGTGGTTCACAATGAAATCCGAAAAGTGCTTGAGGTTGCGCGCCTGCACCCGCAGCACATAATTGCTCGCCCCGGTAATCACATACGCACTGGCCACCTCCGGCCACCCTTGCACCTTCTTGATAAACGTCTCGTGCCAATCCTCCACATCCTGGCGTAACGACAGGTGGACGATGGCCTCCAGCTCGATCCCCAGTTGCTCGGCGTTCAACACCGCCCGATAACCACTGATGATTCCCTCGCTTTCCAGCAGGCGCAAACGCCGCAGGCAGGCCGACGGCGACAGGGCGACTTTCTCCGCCAGTTCCTGGTTACTGATACGGCCATCCTGTTGCAGGAAATGCAGAAGGCGCAGGTCGGTGGCGTCGAGAATCATGGTTAGAATAAATCCGCGTGTTTGGGGGTTAAATTCGAATTTCCTACAGCTTAATTAGCCTGTTGCCCACCACTTTGCACGAAAATTCTCTAAAGCTTCGTTCATTATTTGGCTCATTGTTACTACAACAACAGGACTGACCATGACCACCCGCACCCATTGCCTGACCCTCGACGCCCAGGATCCGCTGGCGCCATTGCGCAACCAATTCGCCTTGCCGGCCGGGGTCATCTACCTCGACGGCAACTCCCTCGGTGCGCGCCCGGTAGCGGCACTGGAACGGGCGCAAGCGGTGATCGCCGAGGAGTGGGGCAATGGCCTGATTCGCAGTTGGAACAGTGCCGGCTGGGCCGACCTGTCCCAGCGCCTGGGCAATCGCCTCACACCGCTGATCGGTGCCCGCGACGGTGAAGTGGTGATCACCGATACCACCTCCATCAACCTGTTCAAAGTGCTCAGCGCCGCGCTGACCGTGCAACGCGAACGCGCGCCAAGCCGCAAGGTGATCGTCAGCGAAGCGAGCAATTTCCCCACCGACCTGTACATCGCCGAAGGCCTCACCGAACTGCTGCAACAGGGCTACTCCCTGCGCCTGGTCAACAGCCCGGACGAACTGCCGAAAGCCATCGACCAGGATACGGCCGTGGTGATGCTCACCCACGTCAACTACAAGACCGGCTACATGTACGACATGCAGGCCCAGACTGCCTTGAGCCATGAATGTGGCGCGCTGGCGATCTGGGACCTGGCGCATTCGGCGGGCGCGGTGCC
The DNA here is from genome assembly GCF_013385805.1 of Pseudomonas sp. C6002. Classification (NCBI taxonomy): domain Bacteria; kingdom Pseudomonadati; phylum Pseudomonadota; class Gammaproteobacteria; order Pseudomonadales; family Pseudomonadaceae; genus Pseudomonas; species Pseudomonas sp. C6002. Next base: position 25,352 of record NZ_JACAPH010000024.1, read on the forward strand.
GATCGACCTGCATCAGGCCGGTGCCGATTATGCGATTGGTTGCACTTACAAATACCTCAACGGCGGGCCCGGCTCCCAGGCGTTTGTGTGGGTCAACCCGGCGCTGGTGGATGTGGTTACGCAGCCGCTGTCGGGCTGGTTCGGGCATACCCGACAGTTCGCCATGGAATCGCGTTATGCGCCGAGCCAGGGCATCGCCCGCTACCTGTGCGGCACCCAGCCGATTACCTCGCTGGCGATGGTGGAGTGTGGCCTGGATATTTTCGCCCAGACCGATATGGCCAGCTTGCGCTCTAAATCCCTGGCGTTGACCGACCTGTTTATCGAGTTGGTGGAAAGCCGTTGCGCCGCCCACGACCTGACCCTGATCACCCCGCGTGAGCATGCCCGACGGGGTAGCCACGTCAGCTTCGAACACCCGGAAGGCTATGCGGTTATCCAGGCCTTGATCGCTCGTGGCGTGATTGGTGATTATCGCGAGCCGCGCATCATGCGGTTCGGGTTTACCCCGCTGTACACCAGCTTTGCTGAAGTGTGGGATGCGGTGGAAATCCTGGGTGAGATTCTCGATCAAAAAACCTGGGACCAGCCGCAGTTCAAGGTTCGTCACAGCGTCACCTGAGTAAACGCAGAGCAAAAAATGTGGGAGCGGGCTTGCTCGCGAATGCGGTCTATCAGTCTCTGATGTATTGACTGGCACACCGCATTCGCGAGCAAGCCCGCTCCCACAGGGGACAGTGTTTCAACCAGAAAGCAGTGCAATCACAATAATAAAGGGGCACGCCACGTGACCACGCCAGACCAAGGCTTTGCCGAAATCACCAATCGCGAACTGGGCCTCAGGCGCCAGCTCACTTCCGGCCAGATGAGCATGATCGCCATCGGTGGCGCAATCGGCACCGGGCTGTTCATGGGCAGCGCCTACGCCATCGGCTATGCCGGGCCCAGCGTGCTGGTGAGCTATGCCATCGGCGCGCTGATCACTTTGCTGTTGATGGGCTGCCTGGCGGAGATGACCGTGGCGCATTCCACCTCGGGCTCGTTCGGCGCGTATGCGGAGTTTTACGTCAGCCCGCTGGCCGGTTTCCTGGTGCGCTATGCGTACTGGGCGGCGATTGTGCTGGCGGTGGGCGCCGAGGTCACGGCGGTGGCGATGTACATGAAGTACTGGTTTGCCAACGTGCCGGAATGGGTGTGGATCGTCTCGTTCTCCAGCGTGTTGATCGTGCTCAACGCCATCAGCGTCAAGACCTTCGGCAACTTCGAGTACTGGTTCTCCACGATCAAGATCAGCGCCATCGTTGGCTTCATCATCCTCGCGGTGTACGTGGTGTTCGGCTCCGGCAATCCGGATTACGGTGTGCAGAACTACACGGCCCACGGCGGCTTTTTCCCGAACGGGTTGAGCGGCATGTGGATCGCGGTGATCGTCTCGATCTTCAGTTACTTGAGTGTGGAAATGATCGCGGTGGCCGCCGGTGAAGCGGCCGACCCGGAGCAGGCGGTGAAAAAAGCCTTCCGCGCGACCATCGTGCGGCTGGTGGTGTTCTACCTGCTGACCCTGGCGCTGATGTTGGCCATCGTGCCGTGGAACCAGGCCGGCCACGCCCAGAGCCCGTTCGTCACGGTGATGCAGACCATCGGCATTCCCGGCGCCACCGGGGTGATGAACTTCGTGATCCTGATCGCTGCGCTGTCGGCGATGAACAGCCAGCTCTACATCACCACCCGCATGATGTTCAGCCTGTCCCGCGCCGGTTTTGCGCCCAAGTCCATGGGCGCCTTGAGCAAGAGCGGGATCCCGTTGAACGCCTTGTTGCTGTCCAGCTCGGGCATTGCCCTGGCGACCCTGCTGAACGTGGTGTACCCGGAAAGCTCGTTCACCCTGATGATGGCGATCTCGATGTTTGGCGCGATCTTCACCTGGTTCATGATCTTCCTCACGCACCTGTTTTTCCGCCGCTACCGCAAGCGTCACGGCGGGGCGAAGCTGTCGTTCCAGCTGGCGCTGTTTCCCTACAGCACGCTGCTGGGCCTGGTGCTGATGGGCGCGGTGATGATCACCACGTTTTTCACCGATGCGTTCAAGATGACGCTGGTGTTCGGGGTGCCGTTCCTGCTGATTCTGTCGGCGGTGTACTACGTATTTTTCCGCAAGGGCGCGGCCAAGGCATCGAACAAGGCTTTGGCATAACCTGGCAATTGCTCGAACTCGCGGGCGCATAACAGCAGTTTGCGACAGGCCCAATCCTCGCTCAGGGGTTGGGCCTTGAAGCGCCGCTCAAACGGCCAGCGTTCCAGCGCCGCCAGGGGCACGATCCCCAGCCCGGCGCCCCGGGCGACCATGCGAATCAGCCCGTCAAACCCATCTGCGCGGATGCGTGTCTGCAAGCGAAAGCCTGCGTGCAATGCCTGTTCCTCCAGGTACACCGCCAGCGCGCTGTCGGCGGCCAGGCCCACATAGTCGTGCTGCAGGCTGTCGATAAAACTCACGGTGCGCCCGGCCAGCGGGTGGTCCAGCGGCATGATCAGCACCAGCGGGTCGTCGCGAAAGGGCAGGGTTTGCAGGCCGTGGGTGTCTACTGCGTCGGAAATAATCCCCAGGTCTGCCGCGCCCTGGCGCAAGGCGTGGGTGATGCGCAGGCTTGGCAGTTCCTGCAGGTCGATGTCGAGGTTGGGGTGCTCGTGCAGAAAGTCCGCCAACAGTTCCGGCAGGTATTCGCTCAGGGCGGTGGTGTTGCACAGCAGGCGCACCTGGCCCTTGACGCCGTTGGCGTATTCCGCGAGGTCTTGTTGCAGGTACTCGACTTGCTGCAACAGCAGGCGGGCGTGCTGGGCGAGGGCTTTACCCGCAGCAGTCGGGGTGACGCCACGGCGGCCACGTTCAAGAAACTCGATGCCCAGGGAGGCTTCCATCGCCCGGATCCGTGCACTGGCCGCCGCCAGGGACAAATGGCTGCGGCTGGCGCCGGCGGTGATGTTGCCGGTGTCGAGGATGTGCAGGTACAGGCGCAGGTCGATCAGGTCAAAGTGCATGGGCTGGGGATCTCAGTGTCTGGACGGGCCTCTTCGCGAGCAAGCCCGCTCCCACATTTAGATCTGTGAACCCTTTCAAAATGTGGGAGCGGGCTTGCTCGCGAAGAGGCCATCTGCCTCATGCAAAACAAGAGGCTGCCTCAGTATATGGCGAATTTTCAGACATCACCCAAACCTGCAAAATCGACCCATGAATACCTTACTCGCGTTCTACCAAAACCTCGGCCCGGCCCTGACATGGCTGGTGATCGGCACCTTCCTGTTGGCCGGTACGGTCAAGGGCGTCATCGGCCTGGGCCTGCCCACCGTCGCCATGGGCATGCTCGGCCTGGCTATGTTGCCGGCGCAGGCTGCGGCGTTGCTGATCATCCCGTCCACCGTCACCAACCTCTGGCAACTGGCCTTCGGCGGTCACCTGAGCGCGTTGATCAAACGCCTGTGGCCGATGCTCCTGCTGATTTTCCTCGGCACCGGGCTGGGCTCGGTGTGGCTGGGCATGGATGGCGGGCATTGGGTGGTGCGGGCGTTGGGCGGCGCGCTGCTGGTGTATGCCTTGAGCGGGCTGTTGCTGCCGACGTTCAAGGTAAGCCCGGCCACCGAGCGTTGGCTGGGCCCGCTGTGCGGCGTGCTGACCGGGGTGATCACCTCGGCCACCGGGGTGTTCGTGATACCGGCGGTGCCGTATCTGCAAGCGTTGGGCTTGAACCGCGATCAGCTGGTGCAGGCATTGGGGCTGTCGTTCACCGTGTCGACGCTGGCGCTGGCAGCCGGGCTGTTCTGGCGTGGCAGCCTGGGCGGCGGTGAATTGAACGCCTCGTTGTTGGCGCTGGTTCCCGCGCTGCTCGGGATGTGGCTGGGCCAGGCCCTGCGCCAGCGCATCAGTGCCGTGCTGTTCAAGCGGGTGTTCTTTATCGGCATGGCCGCGCTGGGAGGTCATCTGCTGATCAGTGGTTAACAATATGCCGTTGATTCGTGCGTTTTGGTCAAATGTATTTTGCGGCTGGGACGCTTATTCCAAAGCACCGACCCCGTTACCCTGCCTTCAGACATTTTTAATCTTTAGGCACCCCCTATGAAAAAAGTACTCCTGCTCAACGGCGGTAAGAAATTCGCCCATTCCGACGGTCGCTACAACAGCACCCTGCATGAAGCCGCCCTGGCGGTACTGGACCGTGGCGGCATCGACGTCAAGGAAACCCACATCGACGCCGGCTACGACGTGGCCGAAGAAGTCGCCAAATTCCTCTGGGCCGACGTGATCATCTACCAGATGCCCGGCTGGTGGATGGGCGCTCCGTGGATCGTCAAGAAGTACATTGATGAAGTCTTCACCGAAGGCCATGGCAGCCTGTACGCCAGCGACGGCCGCACCCGCTCCGACTCGTCGCAGAAATACGGCAGCGGCGGCCTGATCCAGGGCAAGCAATACATGCTGTCCCTGACCTGGAACGCTCCCCAGCAAGCGTTCGACGACCCCACCGATTTCTTCGAAGCCAAGGGCGTGGACGCGGTGTATTTCCCGTTCCACAAGGCCAACGAGTTCCTCGGCATGACCGGCCTGCCGACCTTCCTGTGCGTGGACGTGATGAAACGCCCGGCCATCGAAGCCGACGTGGCGCGTTATGAACAGCATCTGGCACAGGTGTTTAACCTGAGTCTGTAATGCGGCTAGTATCCGTGCAGCCGCTATAAAGAGGATTCACGTTGAAAGCCCGATCCGATGAGCTACAGATCTTCGTCTGCGTGATTGAATGCGGGTCGATTTCCGCCGCAGCCGAGCAGGTCGGGCAGACGCCGTCGGCGGTCAGCCGCACCTTGTCGCGCCTCGAAGCCAAGCTCGACACCACCCTGATCAATCGCACCACCCGACGCATGGACCTGACCGAAGAGGGCAAGTATTTCTTCGAGCGGGCCAAGGTGATCCTCGAGCAGATGGACGACCTGGAAGAACGCCTGTCGTCGCGCCAGCAAACCCCGTCGGGGCGCCTGCGGATCAACGCGGCGTCGCCGTTCATGCTGCATGCGATCGTGCCGTACATCGCCGAGTTTCGTGACCTGTACCCGGATATCCAGTTGGAACTGAACAGTAACGACCTGATCATCGACCTGCTGGAACAGAGCACCGACATCGCGATCCGTATCGGTGCCCTGGCCGACTCGACGTTGCACGCCCGCTCACTGGGTTGCAGCCCGCTGCATATCCTCGCCAGCCCGGCGTACCTGGAACAGCACGGCACGCCCACCACCGTTGCCGAACTGGCCGAACACACTTTGCTCGGCTTCACCCAGACCGAAACCCTCAACCACTGGCCGTTGCGCCATGTGCACGGCGATCGCTGGCAAATCCAGCCGGGCGTTGCTGCTTCCAGCGGTGAAACCTTGCGCCAGCTGGCGCTGGAAGGGCAGGGCATCACCTGTCTATCGGACTTCATGACCGCCCAGGACATCAAGACCGGGCGCCTGATACCGGTGCTGGCCGAGTTCAACAGCGGCTATCGTCAACCGATCAATGCGGTGTACTACCGCAACTCGCAATTGGCCTTGCGCATCCAGTGCTTCCTGGACTTTATCCAGGGCAAGCTGGCCAGCTACGCCAGCTGATTCGTGACCTCTGCGCAAGATTGAATTGGGCAATACGGACTTATTCGGAATGGATAGGTCCGCAATACTGAGTCCATCAATTACTCACGCAGGGAGACACCTCCATGAACGTATTCATCACCGGCGCTGCCGGTTATATCGGCGGTTCCATCGCCACTGGCCTGGTCAAGGCCGGCCATAACGTCACCGGCCTGGTGCGCAGCACCGAACAGGCTGCGGAAATGACGGCACTGGGTATCACGCCGGTGATCGGTACGCTGGATGACAGCGCGCTGTTGACCGAGCAGGCGAAGAAAGCTGACGCGGTGATCAACGCCGCCAGCAGCGACCATCGCGGCGCCGTGGAAACCTTGTTGGCCGCGCTGCGCGGCTCCAACAAAACCTTCCTGCACACCAGCGGTTCGAGCATCGTCGGTGATGCGTCGGGCGGTAAGTCCAGCGATGTCATCTACTTTGAAGACAACCTGCCGGCGCCGACTGTCGACAAGGCTGCTCGCGTGGCCATCGACAACCTGATCCTGGCTGCCGCCAAAGATGGCGTGAACTCGGCAGTGATCTGCAACACCCTGATCTACGGTCACAGCCTGGGCGTCAAGCGCGACAGCGTGCAGTTGCCACGCTTGCTCAAGCAGGCACGCAAAAGCGGTGTAGTGCGGCATGTGGGCACCGGGCAGAACATCTGGTCCAACGTGCACATTGAAGACGTGGTTGCGTTGTACCTGCTGGCGCTGGAAAAGAATGTGCCGGGCACTTTCTACTTTGTGGAGAGTGGCGAAGCGGCGTTTGTCGACATGACCACCGCGATTGCCGAAGCGCTGAAGCTGGGTGAACCACAGGATTGGCCATTGGCGGATGCCGAGGCCGAGTGGGGTTATGAAATGGCCAACTATGGCCTGGGCTCCAACAGCCGGGTGCGCGGCAAGCATGCGCGGGAATTGCTGGGGTGGGCGCCGAAGCGGACCTCCGTAGTGGAGTGGATTCGCAACGAGATGGTGTGATGTTCGCTTGAGACCGAGGCGAGCCCTTCGCGAGCAAGCCCGCTCCCACACTTAACCGAGTTCCAACTTTGGAATGCGGTCAAATGTGGGAGCGGGCTTGCTCGCGAAAGGGGCGACTCGGTCCAACGGTCTTACCCAACACTAGCCCCACCCCGCCCAATTCCGTACCATCCCCAGCCTTATCCCCCGCAACTCCCCGGTACTTCAATGAACCTCACCCGTCTGCGCGCCGACGCCCTGGCCGGACTCACCACGTCTTTTGCCTTGCTGCCCGAATGCATCGCCTTTGCCCTGGTGGCTCATCTCAACCCGCTGATGGGCCTTTACGGCGCATTCATCATCTGCACCCTCACCGCGCTGTTCGGCGGCCGGCCTGGCATGGTCTCTGGGGCCGCCGGCTCGATGGCGGTGGTGATCGTCGCGCTGGTGGTGCAGCACGGCGTGCAGTACCTGCTGGCCACGGTGTTGCTGGGCGGGTTGATCATGGTCGCCTTCGGCCTGTTGCGCCTGGGCAAGCTGGTGCGCATGGTGCCGCACCCGGTGATGCTCGGGTTCGTCAACGGCCTGGCGATCATCATTGCCCTGGCGCAGCTGGAGCATTTCAAGAGCGGTGACACCTGGCTCAGCGGCACGCCGCTGTACGTAATGACCGGGCTGGTCGCGGCCACCATGGCCATCGTCTACCTGCTGCCGCGCCTGACCCGCGCCGTACCGCCAGCCCTGGTGGCGATCCTCGGCGTAGGCCTGGCGGTGTACCTGCTCGGCCTGCCGACCCGCACCCTGGGCGACATGGCCCACATCGCCGGCGGCCTGCCGACCTTCGCGCTGCCACAGATTCCCTGGACCCTCGAAACCCTGCACATCATCGCGCCCTACGCGATCCTGATGGCCATGGTCGGCCTGCTGGAAACCCTGCTGACCCTCAACCTCACCGACGAAATCACCGAAACCCGCGGCTACCCGGACCGCGAAAGCGTGGCCTTGGGTGCCGCCAACATGGTCTCGGGCCTGTTCGGCGGCATGGGCGGCTGCGCGATGATCGGGCAAACCGTGATCAACCTCAGCTCCGGCGGGCGCGGGCGTTTCTCCGGGGTATTTGCCGGGGTGATGATCCTGCTGTTCATTCTGTTTCTGTCACCGCTGATCGAGCGCATTCCGCTGGCGGCGCTGGTGGGGGTGATGTTTGTGGTGTCCCAGCAGACGTTTGCCTGGGCTTCGTTGCGGGTGATCAACAAGGTGCCGCTCAACGACGTGCTGGTGATCATGGCGGTGACGGTGATTACCGTGTTCACCGACCTGGCGACGGCGGTGCTGTGCGGGATTGTGATTGCGGCGCTGAACTTCGCCTGGCAGCAGGCGCGCGAGCTGTACGCGGATGAGCACATGGAAGCGGACGGCAGCAAACTCTATCGGGTGCACGGCACGCTGTTTTTTGCCTCGACCACGCCGTTTTTGAATCGCTTCGATCCGGCCAACGACCCGGCCCAGGTGACGCTGGATTGCCGTCACTTGAGCTTCGTCGACTATTCGGCGATTGCAGCGTTGATGACCTTGCGCGAGCGCTACACCAAGGCCGGCAAGCATTTGCGGGTGCTGCACCTGTCCGAGCGCTGCCGCAAACTGCTCAAGCGCGCCCGGGTGCAGCACGACTGACCGTTGTTGAAGTGCGATGATCGTTCCCACGCTCTGCGTGGGAACGTCGCTTTGGACGCTCCGCGTCCGCTCTTAAAATCGTGACGCGGAGCGTCACAGGATGCATTCCCACGCAGAGCGTGGGAACGATCATGGCCCGACCAGGTTTTCCAGTTCCTGGGCGCGGGTCTGGGTCATGTCCAGCACGCAGCCGGAGCCGTTGACCTGATCAATGGTGCCGCCGGTGGCCGAGCCGATGAAGCCGCAATTGGCATCGCGAAACTTGATCCACTGACGCTGTACGTCCTGCAACTGCTGCTTGCGGTTGCCTTCCATCGCCGTCATCGCGGTTTTGTAGGCGGTATTCAGGCGCGCGTCCTGCACCTTGGTTTCCTTGGCGTTGCAATCGACCATGTCGGCGGTGGTGTTGGCGCCGTCCATGCATTTTTTCAGGGCCGGGTTCTCATCGGCCGAGGCCGTGCCGCACAAGGCCAGCAACAGTGCGCCGGCGGCGAAAGGAACAAGCAGGGGGTTACGATTCATTCTGGGTTTTCCTGGTCATGAGTCGGTGTGCAGTCTAAGACTCGGCCTGCGCAGTTGAGTTTCCAGCCCCGGCGATCTTCATGTAAGAACGCCCCCCGAATTTTCATCCACTGACCCTGGGCATATCCCTGCGCGACAGGGCTTGTCTGTGGGCGAAAATTACTTTCATAAAAATTGAAAATGCACCTCGGTAATGATTTATGACTTTCACAACCTATTCGACGTGACCCTTTCCGAGGAGTACCGCATGGCCGCATCACCGGGGTATTGGCTGTTGATCTACGCCGCCATCGCCATCATTGCATTGATCGTATTGATCGCGCGTTACCGGCTCAACCCGTTTATCGTCATCACCCTGGTGTCTATCGGCCTGGCGCTGTTGGCCGGGATGCCGGCGGACACGATCATGGGCTCCTACGAGGCGGGCGTCGGCAAGACGCTGGGGCATATTGCGCTGGTGGTCGCGCTGGGCACCATGCTCGGCAAGATGATGGCCGAGTCCGGTGGCGCCGAGCAGGTGGCGCGCACGCTGATCAACCGGTTCGGCGAGCGTAACGCGCACTGGGCAATGGTGTGTATCGCGTTCCTGGTGGGGCTGCCGCTGTTTTTCGAGGTCGGTTTTGTGTTGCTGGTGCCGATCGCGTTTACCGTGGCGCGGCGGGTGGGCGTGTCGATCCTGATGGTCGGCCTGCCGATGGTGGCCGGCTTGTCGGTGGTGCATGCGCTGGTGCCGCCGCATCCGGCGGCGATGATGGCGGTGCTGGCCTATAACGCCTCGGTCGGGCAGACGGTGCTGTATGCAATTTTGATCGGCATACCCACCGCGATCATTGCCGGCCCGCTGTACGCCAAATTTATCGTGCCGCACATTCACCTGCCCGCGGAAAACCCGCTGGAGCGCCAGTTCATCGACCGCGAGCCGCGCACCCGCCTGCCGAGTTTCGCCCTGACCATGGGCACCATCCTGTTACCGGTGGTGCTGATGATGATCGGCGGCTGGGCCAACCTGATTTCCACGCCGGGCACCGCCTTTAACCAGTTCCTGTTGTTTATCGGTAACTCGGTGATTGCGCTGCTGGTGGCGACCCTGGTGAGCTTCTGGACGCTGGGCCTGGCCCAGGGTTTCAACCGCGAATCGATCCTCAAGTTCACCAACGAGTGCCTGGCACCAACGGCCAGCATCACCTTGCTGGTGGGTGCGGGCGGTGGTTTGAACCGGATTCTGGTGGACGCCGGGATCACCAATGAAATCCTTGGCCTGGCCCACGCTTTCAACCTGTCGCCTTTGGTGATGGGCTGGCTGTTCGCCGCGCTGATGCGCATCGCCACCGGCTCGGCCACCGTGGCCATGACCACGGCCTCAGGCGTGGTCGCACCGGTTGCGATGGGCCTGGGTTATCCACACCCGGAATTGCTGGTGCTGGCCACCGGCGCGGGTTCGGTAATCTTTTCCCACGTGAACGACGGCGGCTTCTGGCTGATCAAGGAATACTTCAATATGACGGTGATCCAGACCTTCAAGACCTGGACCGTGCTGGAGACCCTGATTTCGGTGGTCGCCTTCGGTCTGACTTATGGTTTGTCCTGCATCTTGTAACCCGGAGCCGAACCGATGGACATCCTCTACCAGATCCGCGCCCGCCAGGATTCCTTCAGCGCCGGCGAAGGGCGTATCGCCAAGCTGATGCTCGATGATGTCGGCTTTGCAGCGTCCGCCAGCCTGGAAGAATTGTCCCAACGGGCCGAGGTCAGCACCGCCACCTTGTCGCGTTTTGCCCGCAGCGTCGGCTGCCGCGACCTGCGTGACCTGCGCCTGCAACTGGCCCAGGCCAGCGGTGTCGGCAGCCGTTTCCTCGACCCGGCGGGCCTGCCGGAGCAGTCGGCGTTTCACCGGCAGATTCTCAGCGATATCGAGGCGACGTTGCGCCGGCACCTGTCCGGTTTCAACCAGCGCAGCTTTGTCGACGCCGTGAGCCTGCTGGGCAATGCGCGGATGATCCACGCGTTCGGCATGGGCGGGCCGTCGAGCCTGTGCAGCGACGAGTTGCAAGTGCGCCTGGTGCGCCTGGGCTACGCGATCAACGCCTGCCACGACCCGGTGATGATGCGCGTGACCGCCGCCACCCTGGGCCCGGAGCATGCGCTGATCGTCTGCTCGCTGACCGGCATCACCCCGGAGGTATTGGGCGTGGTGGCGCTGGCACGCAACTACGGCGCAAAAATCATCGCCATCACCCTGCCGGACTCCCCGCTGGCGCAGTTGGCCGACGTGCTGCTGCCGCTGCAACCGGCCGAAACCAGTTTTATCTACAAGCCAACGGCGGCGCGCTACGGAATGCTGTTGGCCATCGACGTGCTCGCTACCGAGCTGGCCTTGGCCATGCCGGATGACAACCAGGAACGCCTGCGACGGATCAAGCTGGCCCTGGACGATTATCGCGGCGGCCCTGACAGCCTGCCGCTTGGAGATTGAAATGAAGTACCACACGCTGATCCGCCAGGCGCTGATCATTGATGGCAGCAACACCCCAGGCTATGTCGCCGATGTGGCGGTGCACGAGGGGCGTATCGAGAAGATCGGCGACCTGTCCCGGGACAGCGCCGAGCATGAAATCGACGCTGCCGGGCGCGTATTGGCGCCGGGGTTTATCGACGTGCACACCCACGACGACACGGTGGTGATCCGTCACCCGCAGATGCTGCCCAAGCTGAGCCAGGGCGTGACCACGGTGATTGTCGGCAACTGCGGCATCAGCGCCTCGCCCGTGAGCTTGCAGGCTGATCCGCCGGACCCGATGAACCTGCTGGGCACCGCCGAGGCCTTTGCCTACCCACGGTTCAGCGATTACCGGGCGGCGGTGGAAAACGCCCACCCGGCCGTCAATGTGGCGGCGCTGATCGGCCACACCGCGCTGCGCAGCAACCATATGGACGACCTGCACCGTACCGCCACGCCGGGTGAAATCACCGCGATGCGCGTGCAGTTGCAGGAGAGTCTGGCGGACGGTGCCCTGGGTTTATCCACCGGGCTTGCATACGCGAGCGCCTTCAACGCCGAGACCGATGAAGTGCTGCAGTTGAGTGAAGAACTGACGGCTTATGGCGCGGTGTACACCACCCATTTGCGCAGCGAATTCGAACCGGTGCTGGAGGCGATGGACGAGGCTTTTCTGATCGGCCGGCATGCCAAGGCGCCGGTGATCATTTCCCACCTCAAGTGCGCGGGCGCCGGTAACTGGGGGCGCAGTCCGCAGTTGTTGGCCTCGCTGGAACACGCGGCGAAGACCCACCCGGTGGGCTGCGATTGCTACCCGTATGCGGCCAGCTCTTCGACCCTGGACCTCAAGCAAGTCACCGATGCGTTTCGCATCACCATCACCTGGTCTGCGCCGCATCCGGAAATGGGCGGGCGGGATCTGCAGGATATCGCCGCCGAGTGGGCGGTGCCGCTGATGGACGCCGCCCGCCGCCTGCAACCCGCCGGGGCGGTGTATTACGGGATGGACGAGACCGACGTGCAGCGCATCCTGGCGCATCCGCTGTCGATGATTGGCTCGGATGGTTTGCCGGAAGATCCGTTTCCTCATCCACGTCTGTGGGGCGCGTTTCCCCGGGTACTGGGGCATTTCAGCCGGGACCTTGGCTTGTTCCCGCTGCACACCGCCGTGCACAAGATGACCGGACTGTCGGCGGCGCGCTTTGGCCTGGCCGGGCGCGGTGAAATCCGTGAAGGACACTGGGCCGATCTGGTGCTGTTTGATCCGTTGCGGGTGCGGGATGTGGCGGACTTCAAAGAGCCGCAGCGCGCGGCGGAAGGGATTGACGGTGTGTGGGTCAATGGCGTGCTCAGCTACAGCGACGGTCAAGCCAACGGGCAGCGTCCCGGACGATTCCTGGCGCGCAGTGGGGATTTGCGAAAGGGGTTTGCGGCCGTATAGTGGCCGCTCTCAAACACGGAGCAATCGCCATGCACTTAGGAAAAGTCACCCCCATCTTGCGTAGTTTCGACGAGGCCAAAACCCTGGAGTTCTACGTCGATTTCCTGGGGTTCAAGGTCGATTGGCAGCACCGGTTTGAAGACAACTTTCCGCTGTACCTGCAGGTGTCGCTGGGGGACTGCGTGCTGCACTTGTCCGAGCACCATGGCGATTGCACGCCGGGTGCGGCGGTGCGGATTCAGGCCCAAGGGCTGGAAGCGTACCAGCAACAGTTGCTGGCCAAGCATTACCGCAACGCCAAGCCCGGTATTGAAGACACGCCGTGGGGCAGTCGCGAAATGAGCATCAGCGACCCGTCTGGGAACCGGTTGGTGTTTGTTGAAGAAGTCAGCAGCTGAGGCTGCGCGCATAAATCGCAGGCAATAAAAAACCGCCTTAGTAGGGCGGTTTTTTATTGCAATCCCAGTTCGCGGCTGGGGTTGCGCCTCACCGGAAGCATTGACCTGCTGACCGGATACTACTGTCGGTTCAGGCATCACGCAAGGCCTGGTGACACTCGGTGTTTTCAGTTCTTTGAGATCTACGCTATTTAAGGACGACTGCAAAAACTGGCAATAAATTCTTGGAGCGTTACCGGTGGATTAGTTCTCCCAGGTCACACCTTTGAGCGGGATGTTGGTTAGTATCGCCCCCGTTCTGTGTATGTCGTTTGTAGGTGGGCTGGGTACGCGCGCGAATTTATGGACCGAACGCCACGGGCTAGTAATCCGTGCCGGATTCATGCGGGAGGACCCAAAGCCCGGCCGCCTCACTGGAAGCATTGACCTGCGTCCGAAGGCTCACGTGTTCCGGTAAGTGCGCTGGAGGTAGGCCCAACTGATGGAGGGCCGAGTATGTCCAAGTTTGCACGACGTACGTGGGACCTCGTAGTGAACTCCCTGCGTGTTTATCACGTGTGGAAATTCCTGCGGGACAGCTTTGATGACCGTTAAGGTCTGAGAAGTGGGCCGCCCCGGCTTCGACCGGGGCGGCTTTTTTGTGCCTGGGATTTACACCCGGAAATGGCTGACCATCTGTTGCAACTGCCCGCCCAAACGCGCCAGTTCCACACTCGACTTGGCCGTCTCATCGCTGGCTGCCGCCGTCTGCTCCGACACGTCCCGCACATTCACGATGCTGCGGCTGATCTCTTCCGCCACGGCACTCTGCTGTTCGGCGGCTGCGGCAATCTGCTGGTTCATCGACTGGATATTCGACACCGTACGGGTGATGTTTTCCAGCGACACACCGGCCTTGCGCGTCAGTTCGACGCTGCTGTCGGTGAGGCTGCGGCTGTTGTTCATCACGGCGGCCACTTGCTGGGTGCCGTTCTGCAAACCGGCCACCAGGCCTTCGATTTCTTCGGTGGATTTCTGGGTGCGCTGGGCCAGGCCGCGAACCTCATCGGCGACCACCGCAAAACCCCGACCGGCTTCACCGGCACGCGCTGCTTCGATGGCGGCGTTGAGCGCCAGCAGGTTGGTCTGCTCGGCCACGGCCTTGATCACGTCCATCACGCTGCCGATCTTGTTGCTCTCTTGTTGCAGGTGCGTCATGGCGTCGGTGGAGCGTGCCACTTCGGCAGCCAGACGTTCGATCTGGGCGATGGCTTCGGCCACCACCTTGTCACCGGCACGGGCTTCACCGTCGGCGGCCGAGGCAGCCTGGGACGCTTGTTCGGCGTTGCGTGCGACTTCCTGCACGGTGGCAGTCATTTCGTGCATGGCGGTGGCCACTTGATCGGTCTCGATCTTCTGGCTGTTGACCCCGGCACTGGTCTGTTCGGTCACGGCCGACAGCTCTTCGGCGGCGCTGGCGATCTGGGTCACGCCGTCGCGGATGCCGCTGATCAGTTCACGCAGGGTGGTGCCCATGCGCTGGATGCCTTGCTGCAACACGCCGAGTTCGTCGCGGCGGGTCACCTGGATGTTGTGGCTCAGGTCGCCGGAAGCGATGCGCTCCACCACGGCGAGGGTCTCGCGCAGTGGGCGGGTGATCTGGCGGGTGATGATCACGGCCGCCACGATGCCCACCAGCAAGGCCAGCAATGTGCTGATCAGTTGCAGGCTGCGGGCCTGGGCGCTTTCGGCGTCACGACGTTGCAGCTGGATGTCGTACAGCTTGTCGCTGATGGTGACAATGTCGGTGCCCTGGGTGGTCATTTCTGCCCGGGCCGAGACGATGTTGGCGTTGGCCGCCTTGTAGTTCTGCACCGCGCTGCGATAAGCACCGAGGGCGGTTTCCAGGGCGGTCAGTGCAGGCTGTTGGCTGGCGCCAAACGCTGCGTGCAGGCCTTTCAGACCGTCGATGGCTTTCTCGATCTGCGCGGCGGCACGGGCTTCAGTCTCGGCGTTGACGTTGCCGGTGTAGCCGCGCACTTCGTAGCGGGCCAACTGGAACTGTTCCTTGGCGCTGGTCACGGCCTCGAACTGGGCAAAGCGCTCGGTGCTCTCGGGCATCTGGCGCACGCTGGCGTCCAGGGCACTGATCTGCGCATTGGCGATGTCAGCCTTGTTGCCCATGACCTGGCGCGCGGCGTTACCGTTGCGGTAGGCCTCGCGCATCTTGTTCAAGGACTGCTGGTAAGCGGTGATGATCGCTTTTTGCTCATTGAGCAGCTTGAGGTTGTCCGGGCTCTTGAAGCTGTCCAGCAGCTTCTGTTGCTGGGCCACAAAACCGTCGAGGTTGGTCTGCACGTTTTGCGCCACGGCTTCGTCGCCGTTGGCCAACATGTATTGCAGGCGCACGATGCGCAGTTTGGTCAGCGAAGCGTTGAGCTGGGTGATGTCGCTCATCCAGTTGCTGCGGTCGATCAGGCCGCCCAGGCTGGTCCAGCCGGTGAGCGCGAGGATCGAGGTGAGGACCAGTACCAGGCCGAAGCCCAGGCCCAGTTTCATGTTGACGCTGATGTTGCCGAACCAACTATTCATCGCATTCCTCCAGGAACAGATTTGCGGGTACATCCGGTTGCTGGAAGTAGCGACCAGCCGATGGGTAGTCAGGAGGTATCGGCAGCCCTGGCGAGAGCTGAAACGGTTTTTTCGTGAGGGCAGGATTTATGGAACGTGAGCGACGAGCGGTCGCACCGCCCTCATGCAGAGGGCGGTGCGAGGATCAGTGGACTTGGCGCATTCTTTTGCTGGTGGTGATGATGTCGATCAACGCTTCCCTGCTGCTGAAACGGCGGTCATCCAGGTTCCAGCGATTGACGAAGTGCCCCCTGGCATCCTGCTGCAACGCGGTGTGGACCAGTACGCCGTCGCGGTTTTTATGGACCATCTCCAACCCGTCGTCCAGGGTGCGCTGAAGCAGGTAGTCGCCTTTGCGCCGCAGGCGTTGTTCGAGGCTGAGGGGTGGTGCGGGCGTGGCAGGTAGCGGCAATGGCGCACCGGCGACTTCGACGTTTTTCTTGAAGTCGTAGCGCACCAGTGGCCATTGCTGCTCGCGCGGCAGCGCCTGGACGCTGGCGGGCTCACGCACAAAGCCGCTGGCCGAGCCGGGAGGCACATCGTCCAGCAGCAGACTGATGCCGTTGTTGAGCTCGGCAATGCCCGGTACGCCGCGATGGGTATTGGCGTGCGTTTCGCCCACCAGCGCGACCCACTTGTGTGGCCCCTGTTGAAGCTGGTCGGCGCGGATCACCTGGGTCGCAAAGTAGTTGAACATTGATGTCCTGGAGGCGGGCATGCCGTCCACCCGCAAGCTGGCGACACAGTCGAGTGCGCGGATCCGCACGTTATGCTTCATCGCCACCTGCACCAGGCTGACAAAACCGTAGGGGCTGTCGGCCGGTACGCCGTGGCCTTTGTCCAATGCGTTGAGGTAGCTCCACAGTTCATCTGGCATAAAGCCCAGGCTGTGGACGATATCCAGGTCGGCCTGATGCAGCTCGGTGGTGAGTTGCTCCATGTAGAGGGTTTTTACTTCGCGCTGGCCTTTCAGGTATTCCATGTGCCGGCTGAGGAAGCCTTTGCTCGACGTACCGGCGTGGGCTTCGCCGACTACCAGGCCATCGGCGGTGTCCAGCAGTTGATCGATAAATTTCGCCTCATCCAGGGCCGGGTCGACCACAGGCAGTGCTCCCCGAGCAGGCGGTGTGTGTTCGGTAAAAAACGCCTGGGCCTGATCCTGAAGTTTTTTGCGGGTCTGGTCGAAGGTGGTTTGCGCTGCGCGACGGCTGCTGGCGGTCTCCCTGTAGGCGGTGGCGAAGAGCGCTTCACGCGTGCCTATCGGCAAGGTGATTTCCTCGCTGATCAGGCCCAGGTGTTCATGGGGCAGGTCAAAGGTGCTGAAGTGGCGCGGCGCCTCAACAGGCAGAGGGCGCGTTGGCCGTAGCGCATGTGAGCGCTCCACCGAGGGGCCCGGGTGCGGCGCCGGTTGGCGTGCCGTGTGCAACGACAGCTTCAGGTCGCCCTTGGCCAGGGCATCGCCGGGAATGCCGCCGGCCACATCCGCGATGACTCGGGTGGGTTGGTCGAAGGCGTCGTCGACCCGCAGGGCAATGCTCTTTTGCAGGTCGGCCAGGCCCGGCGTGCCGCGATAGGTGCTCATGCGTTTTTGATCAACCAACGCTATCCAGCGCTCGCCCGGTTTTTTCGCCTGGTCATCGTTGATGAGGGTGTGGGAGTAAAAGTTGGTCAGCCGGTTGGCGCGAATCGGGGCCGGGCGTGAATCAAACAGGCACAGGGTGTTTTCCAGGTCGTAGGAGCTTGAGGCGTTCAACGGTCTGACCTCAATTCCGTGCTGTTGCGCGGTGTTTACCAGCATCCAGTGGCCGTACAACCCTTCGGGGTCGCGGTAATTTTCCTTGTCGATGGATTTGAGCTGGCCCTCGGCCCGTTTCGAGAAACCACTGGAAAACCGTGAGTGGGTTTTCAGGTGATGAATGTCGCGCCACAGCGGCTCGATATAGAGAACCGTGACGTTCAGTTCGCGCAGGTACTGCATGTTTTCGATCAGCACCTGTTTAGCCGCGGTGGAAAACGGTGCCTCGCCTACCACCAGGTTGTGCGCGTCATCGATCAGCAGCTTGAGCAAGTCACGCAGGGCAATGTCTGGCGCCGGGTTCAGGGTTTCGGCCCGGGGAACCACGGCGGGCAACCGTGCAAAAAACGCGTCGGCGTCATCCGTCAGGGCCCTGACATTGTCCAGGTGCTGTTTGAGTGCCGGGGCGAGTTGCCGACGCGAGATCCAGATGCTGTGGGTATTGAGGTCTCGATCCAGGTAGGCGATTTGCAGGAACAGCGCCGACCGGTCCTCGGGGGCGATGACAGCCGATACGTCCCGGCGAAACTTTTCCGACAACTCATAGGGCTGCCCGAGTCTTTCAGGGCCAGGCATGCCACCGATGACACCGGAGCGCTGCCACTGGCCGTCCACCGTCTGGTTCACCAGCTTGCCGGTGGAGCGCAATTGCCCGCTGGTGTTGTCGTAGCGAAACAACAGGAATCGCCCCAGGCTGTCCGGGGTGTGCGAGGCCCACAGGCTGTCGCCGGCAAACAGCACAGGCTGCATGCCCTGGGGCAATGGGGGCTGCGGTTGCAGTTGCTTGATCAAGCTCATGGCCTGTTGGTCCTTGGTCACCCGGGCAATATGGCGCAACGGCGGACGGGCGAGCTTGACGGGGGCGAACAGCAGGGGCCGCAGGTCGGTCAACAACGTCCCGCCGGCATTGAGCAGCGCGCCCAGATAATGTCCCAGCGCGGCGGCGGTGTCGTTGCGGCTGTAGGCATGCAGGGCGAGCATCGAATCCTTGAACACCAGCAAGCCGCCCAAGGCCAGGCTCAGTGTCGGGAAGGGCGCGGTCAGCACGGCAATGGTGATTTCGCCGATCACGCTGACCAGCTCCATGATCATCTGCAAGCGCCCGGTGGTGGTGCTTTTGACTTCGTCGATACGGTGACGCAGCTTTTTGTCGTAGGTGTGGTAATGCAGGTTCTTCAGCGGCAGTGCGGTGCGAGGCACTTCGTCGAACACCGGCTTGGAATACAGCCCCTTGAGCTGTGCCGGCAGGCCGGCCACCAACGCATGCAACCTCGGCTCGAACGCCGTGCGCTCAACGCTGGCGACCCGGCTGATGTAGTAGGTGTCCATGCCTTCAAGGTTTTTCAGGCGTTCGTTGAATTCCCGTTGCGGCCTGAAGGCGATGCCATCCGGTGCGTGCGGGGTGTAGAGCAGGGGCAGGTCGTTGGCGTGGTGGAACAGGTAGCAGCCATCGATCACTTGCCCGCTGATGTGCAGGGGATAGAGCCGATACCGATTGCGCACGGCATCGCTGTTATCGGCCAGGCTGTCGATGCTTTTTTCCAGCCAGGCCAGGTCGCTTGTTGCCAGGCAGCCTTGCAGGCAGCACTCAAGCGCAGCGACGTGCATGTGCAGTTGGGTAACCTCCAGGGCCATGTTGCGGCGCCATGCATAGTGGGGGCCTTGCGGGTCCAGCAGGGTTTTCTCGACCTCGGCGACATAGCGGTCACCGATCCAGGTGCCTCTGACCGAGTTGCTCACCGTTTGCGCGGTGAGTCGACTCAGGTCGACGCCGGGCGGTCCCTTGAACTGCGCGGTGGTGCTGGCGTCGGGGTTGATAAAGCCCAGGCTGGCGTCGTAGCCATTGCGGTACAGCGTGGTGTAGCTGACGCGTTCGCGCGGGGTGATCACGCCCACGAGGTTTGGGTCTACCGCCGGGATCGGGTTGCCGAGCAGTTGGTTGAGGGCGGCTTTTGCCGCCTTGTGCAAGTAACTGTCGAAGTCGGGAAACTGTTGTGGGCTACCCGGGCTTGCGGCGTAGGCCTGTGCCGCGCCCAGTGCCTGTTCCTTGAGATCGGCGAGTTTCTGTCGGTCGGCTGCCGATGCCTGGCTCAGCCACTTGGGCATCTGATACAGGTATTCATCGGCCTGCATGGCCAGCGTCGTGGTGCTCATTTCCACCAGGCAGGCCTCGTAGGTGGAGGGCGCGCCGAAACTGATCATCAAATACTCAAGGCTGGCCGGGGTAAAACCCAGGGCGGAAAGCATCGCGCTGTATTTGGGCCGGATCCGGCTGACCAACTGTTCAAGCAGGTAGTCTTTCATGCTGCGCGAACCTGGAGCGGACGCTATCTCCTGGCTCCAGCCGAGGATATGCGCCTGCAATTCCCGCTCGCTGCCAAAGGCCTGGAACTGTTCGGCGCGTGGCGCGTGAGGCGTGCACAGCAGCAAGCGTTTGACCGCGCCCGTTGCATCGGTCTGGCGCAGCACCCACAGGTCCTTGAGCGGAGCCTTGTGCAGGAACAGGCAGCAGGCAGTGAGTGTGGGCGAGGGGCCTTCACTCAGGGTTTGCAGCAGTGCGTAGTCGTCCGCGCTGATATGGTTTTGCAACGATGCACTGTAGGCCAGCGCGTGCAGGCGGCTGTCGAGCATCTGCTGCATGGCTTCCTGTACGGCGGGCAAACTGTGGGCGCGCTTTTGTTCTTCGGCGAAGCTCAGGCTTGGTTGAACCTTGGCCAGCAGCTCGGCGAGGTAAGCCGGGGTGACGTCCTGGAACTCGGGCGGCAATGGCTGCTGGCCGTAGGTCAGTTGGGTGTGCTCGAGAAACTCGGAAGCGGCGTGTTCATCGCCACGGTGCAAGCCACGTACCGCCAGTTGCACCAGGTTGTTGTGCTGGTTGTACGAGTTGCCTGACTTCAGGGTGCGCTCGGTGCTGATCTGCAGTTGCTCGGGGATCAGACCCTGGATATCCAGGTCGCCGTCCAGGTGCTCAAGCAATTGCAGGCGCGCCATGGCCTCGGGCGAGGCCGCCGGGCCGAGCAGCGCCAGCACTTGCAGGCTGAGGTGTTCATAGGTGCGCAGGTGCTCGGCGAGGGTTTTGCGCTGGGCCTCATTGGCGCTGCGGTACCAGTCGGGAGCGGATTCGTGCAGCAGTTTTTCCAGTAACTGCTGCGCGCGCAGTTCCAGGCGCGAGGCCAGGTCCCAAGGCGAGCAGCGCAGCGCCTGGTCCAGTTCGAGGGTCATTCTGGCGACGTCTGTCGGCGCTGGATGGCCGTCCAGGCCAAGGGCAAACGCGATGTCCTGATGTTGTTTGTCCTGCAGGGCGTTGTAGGTGTGTTCGTTCAGCGGGAGGCTGTCGATAGGGCCTGGCACCAGCGGCCAGATACTCGCCGCGCGCAAGTGCTGGTAACGGCGCGGCAAGTGTTGCAGCAGCTCCTGGCGCCAGGCCGCCTGCTTCATGCGCTCTTGCAACGTGCGATCCAGGTGTTTGAGTGAGGTGAAAGCCTCCAGGCCTCTGGAAGGGGTGAACAGCAACACATCGCCGTCCTCGATCTCCAGGTGGGTTACCGGTGTTTGGCTGCGGGTGAGTATGAACACCCCGGCGAACTCGATGGCCTGCTGGCGGTAGCGAAACGTCAGGCGATGGATACCCGGGCGCAGCTCGGGGCCGCTGACGATATTCGTCACCAGCAGCTGGTCGGCAGGGCTGAGCAGGCGATCCTTGACCTTCAGCCTGGCCTCGGCCTCCAGCATCGGCTGATGGCTGTCGAGTATCCAGTTCTTGCGTAAGTGGCCGTTGGGACGCCTTTCGATTTCCAGGGCGGCCAGCTTCTTGTGCAATGCCTGGCTGATGCGCGTGCGGTTCAACCGGCCGGGCTCGCCCTGGATCAGCCAGTCGCCGGGGACGGTGTAATGCACTTGTGCGTTCTGCAGGCTCCAGCGGCTTTCTTCTGCCAGGGCGGTGTGCAATGCCTGCACCTCCAGCAACTCGGTAGAGGATTGTGCTGCGGGCGCCTGGCCATTGGGGAAAACCTGCAAGCGATGACCGATTTGCAGCAGGTAGCCGTTCAGTTGTTCCGGGGTAAGTGGTGATGTGTTCGGGGGCTGGGCGGGCATGGCCGGTCCTCAGGGAGTCAATGGTCCCTGAGGGTGCGCAGTCTCGGCGTGTGGATGGCGGTAGTTAGTTACTCAAGGCCTCGACCACGGTCAGTATCAGGCGTGACGGGCAATCGGTACTCAGGTGTAGCGTGTTGCGCGCCACCCTGGGATGTTCTGCCTGGCCGGGTGCTTCGCCGCTGTTGGGGTTGACGTCAAAGCGCGGGAAGTTGCTGCTGGCGACGTCCAGGCGCAACCGGTGGCCGCGCTGGAACAGATTGCAGGTGGCGAAGGGTTCGATCACCACCTTGACCCGCTCACCCGGGGTCAGCAGGGTGGGGTGCTCCCAGGTGTTTCGGTAGCGGGCCCGCAGGATGCCGTCGGTGATGTTCATGGCGTAGCCGTCCGGGTAGACGTCGACCAGTTTGGCGGTGAAGTCGGTGTCGGGCGCATCGCTGTCGATCCACAGTTCCACGCGCAGCGGGCCTGCGACGATCAGGTCGTGGCTGAGTGGCTCGGTCTGGAAGCTTAAGACATCGCTGCGCTCGGCCAGGGGGCGCTGGTCGCCACGGGTACCGAAGAAGTCCGCCCGCTCGCGTTGGTCGAAAGCGCCGCCGACAAAAATCGGCGCGCCGGAGGTCAGGGCGCCACCGATGGTCGGCACCGGATCGGCCGGGTCGGCGCAGTAGCTGAGCTGGCCCTCGGTGGTCGGTGGTTCAGGTTGCAGTTGGCGTTGTGCGGTGAGGTGCAGGGTGAGTTGCCGGCTATCCGGTAGCGGCCATTGATGACTGTCGATCCAGTGCCCGCCATGTTGCAAGCGCCCCTGTTGATCGCGCTCACCGGTGCCACCGCCCATCAAGAACACCTTCACCGCCGCGGGTGCAGGCAGCGGCGAACCCTTGAGGGTGCGTTCAAACCAGTCCAGGCGGCAGCTCAACCAGTCTTTCGCCACCTGCCCGTCGAAGGCCGCTGGCGCACCAAATTGCGCATCGCCACTGTGAGTGATATTGCGATCACCATGCAGCCAGGGGCCCATGATCAACTGATGCTGCGCCGTACTGCCGGCGCAAAACGCCGCGTAGTTGGCGAGGGTCGAACTGACATAGGCGTCGTACCAACTGGACATGAACAGCACCGGGATATCCGGCAGATCGTGGTAATGCCCTTCGGCGTAGATGCCCGGCGCTTGCCAGTACGGGCCGAAGTCGCCCTGGGCCCACTGCTCCAGCAGATAGGCTTCGTACTCCGGCACATGCCGCAGGGGCGATTGCCCGGCGTGCCATGGCATGCGCTTGAACCACTGGTGGATGTCTTCCTGTTCGAGGGCTTCGAGGATCTTCGGATCCGCCAGTGCCGCCGGGCTTTCCTTGGCCTGGCGAAACGCCCAGGTGGCCTGCTTGAGCTCCAGCGCGCCGCCCTGGCGAATCCCGCATTGGTAGGCGTTGGCGAAGCCGCCGCTGTCCAGCACCATGCTGGCGAGGCCCGGCGGATGCAGGCAGGCCATCGCCAGTTGCGTGTGGGCGGCGTAGGACAGGCCCATGCTGCCAATCTTGCCGTTGCACCACGGCTGCTCGACGATCCATGCCAGGGTGTCGCAACCGTCTTCGCCCTCGGCGGTGTATTTGGTGAACACGCCTTCGGAGGCGTAACGCCCGCGGCAATCCTGGAAGATCGCGACAAAGCCCTGGGCCGTGAACCGCGCGGCCATTTGCTCGCGGGAAATATGCTGGCCGTCGAGCTGGATTTCCGAGCGCGATGGTTTGCTCTTGTCGTACGGGGTGCGTTCGATCACCACCGGAAAAGGGCCTGGGCCCTGGGGCAAGTAGATATCGGTGGCCAGGTGGATGCCGTCGCGCATGGCGATCATCTGGTTGTGCAACGTCTGCATGGGAAAAACACTCATGGGGTCAGTACCCGGTGCCTACGGCAATGGCCAACAACACCATCGCCAGCACCGCATAGATCAGAAACAGCGGCAGGATGTAGCGTGCCCACTGGCCCCAGCCGACGTTGGCGGTGGCCAGCAATACCAACAGGCCGCTGGAGGTCGGGGTGATCATGTTGGTCAGGCCGTTGC
Organism: Pseudomonas sp. C6002; assembly: GCF_013385805.1. NCBI lineage: Bacteria > Pseudomonadati > Pseudomonadota > Gammaproteobacteria > Pseudomonadales > Pseudomonadaceae > Pseudomonas > Pseudomonas sp. C6002. The sequence goes on from NZ_JACAPH010000024.1 coordinate 49,054, forward strand.
CCATCAAAAACGCGAACACCGTGGTTTGCGGGCTGACGCCGGAGAGCTGTCCCAGCGGCCCGAAGATCGGCATGGTCACCGCCGCCTGCCCCGAGGTGGACGGGATCAGTACATCCAGGCCCAGTTGTGCGAAGAACATGCCGTAGGCCGAGACCACCGGGCCATGATCGCCCACCAGGTTGGCAAGGCTGTTGACGATGGTGTCGAGCACCTGGCCGGTGCTGAGGATGATTTCCACGGCGGTCGCCAGGCCGATCAACACACCGGCGATCAGCACCTTTTTCATGCCGTCGACAAAGGCGCTGGCGGCGGTGCTGGCACCCAGGCCGGCGATTACGCTGAACGCCACGGTCAGCAGCAGGTAGAACGCCGACAGCTCGTGGTATTTCCACTCCCAGCGGTTCGAGGCGTACACCAGGAAACCTATACCGGCCCCCAGCACGATCAGGTTCAGCAGGTGGCGCAGGGGCAGCGGTTTGCGTTCGAAGGTGATCTGCGCGCTGGCATCAAACCCGTGCTTGCGGATACTCCACAGTACGAACGCGATGCCCACCAGCAGGAACGTGCAGTAGGCCAGGACGCGCATGCTCAGGCCGCTGAAAATCGGCAGCCCCACCATCGGCTGCGCCACGGACAGCGCCACCGGGTTGGAGATGGAGGCCAGGTAGCCGATCTTCACCGAGATGGCCACGATGGCCAGGCCGATCAGGTTCGACAGCCCCAAGCGGTTGGCCATGGCCACCATCAACGGCACGATCAGGATGAATTCCTTGGCCAGGCCCATGAAGGTGCTGCCGGCGGAAAACACCAGCATCAGGCTGGGCACCAGCACGTAGATATTGCCCCGGGTCAGCCCCAGCAGGCGTTCAAGACCGGCATCAATCACACCGGCCTTGTTCAACACGCCGAACATCCCACCGATGAACAGCACCATGAAAATCAGCGCAGCGCGTTTTTCGATGCCTTGGGGAATGGCCATGAAGCCCTCGACCAACGATACCGGCCGAGCGACCGTATCGCTGGCCTTGCGCGGTTCGAGGGAGAACAGTTGGCCCAGGGAGTCGTGCTTTTCCAGCACCTGATAGGAGCCCGGAACCACCAGGCCGTTCTGGCGCTGGAACTTGCCCGAGTTCACCGCGTAGGTGAAGGCGACAGCCAGCAGCACGATGCTCAACAGAATGATGGCCGGGTTGATCTGCTTGCGCTGCGCGGGTTTTTCCACCGGCGTTTCAGTGGGCGAGTGGGTACGGACGATCTGCGGTTCGGTCATGCTGGCTGCCCCGGTGTGCGCTGTTATTGTTGTGTCGGGTGACACTTGTGGAGCGGACACTAGGGCAAAGTTTTAACGGCGACAACGTTATGCGCGGGCTGGGTTGGGCTATGCGTTTTGTGCGGCCAGGCGGTGCTTGAGGTGCTCGGCAAACGCCGTCACCACCTTGGACCTGGGTTCATCCGCGCGAAACGCCAGGCCGAATGCATAGGGCAATGCCGGTCGAAACGGGCGGACCACAATCGGCAAATGCATGAAGTGGCTGGCCAGCAAACCATTGACGATCGACACCCCCAACCCCTCGGCGACAAAGCTGCACGCGGCGCCCACCGAGTGCACTTCCACCCGCACCTGTGGCGTCAGGTTGGCTGCGCGAAACACCTGGTTCAACTCCGCCCGCAGGGCCCGTTGCCGGCCCAGCATTACCAGCGGCACGTCCCGCAAGTGGTGCACTTCGATGCAGGCGTGGCGGGTCAGCGGATGGTCAGCGGGCATCACGCACACGCCTTCGGTTTCCAGCACCGGTTCAATCTCGAAGTCGGGAATCTCGGTAGGCAAGCGCACAAAACCGAGGTCGGCGGAGCGGTCGAGCACGGCCCGTTCGATCATGTCGTAGGAACCGGTCAGCAGCTCGACCACGATGTCTTCCCGGCCCTTGAGAAACTCGGCGACGATCCGCGGCAGCAGCTCCTGGGTCATGCTGGTGGGCACCCCGACCTTGATCAGGCTCTTGCGCGAACGGCCCACGCGCATCTCATCTGCCAGGCGCTGGATACGCTGCATGCCGTCGACCAGGCCGGCCACTTCGGCGAGCAGTTCTTCAGCCTCCGGGGTCGCCATCAAGCGGCCCTTTTTGCGCAGGAACAACGCGAAACCCAATGCCTCTTCCAACTGGCTCAACAAACGGCTGACCGCGGATTGCGACAGGCCCATGCGGGTCGCCGCACCGATGGTCGAACCGGTGGACATGATCGCCTTGAAGGCTTCGAGCTGCTTGAGATTCACCGTGATTTTCCTGTGGTTTGAGGGCTTTGCGCATAGCCTGATGCGCTTCTCGCATAACGTTGCCGGGCGTTCGAGGAGCCGTTAGTGTCCGCCGCAATGCGAGGCGCCGTCCAGCGTATCGCAGGCAGCAACTGCCCATAAAAAATCACAATACGGCATTCGGGAGACGGTTATGCGTGAGCTTTTCACGAGGGGAGGAGTGGTGTGCACGGGCTTGCTGGCGAGCCTGTCACCGGCATTGATGGCCCAGGGTTTCTGGGAGGATTCCCACGGCAAATTGACCTTGCGCAATTACTATTTCAACGACGGTTACCGCGACGGCGGCGAGGACCGCAAGGAGTGGGCCCAGGGCTTTTTGCTCAACCTGCAATCGGGTTATACCGAAGGCACGGTGGGTTTCGGCCTCGATGCGCTGGGGTTGTCGGGGATCCGGCTCGACTCCAGCCGCGCCCATGCTGGCACCGGGCTGTTGCCGGTGCACGACGATGGCCGCGCGGCCAGCGAATTCTCAAGCCTGGGCGTGACCGCGAAGATGCGCATCGGTGAAGCCGTGGTGAAAACCGGCACGCTGCTGCCGAAGATTCCAGTGCTGGTGTACAACGATGGCCGGCTGCTGCCGCAAACATTCCAGGGCACTCAGGTCGAGTACAGCGGCGTCCGTAACCTGTACGTGCACGCCGGGCACCTGGACAAGTTCAAGCTGCGAAACTCGACCGACAGCGTGGACATTTATCCCCAGGGTTACAGCGGCAAAAAGGGCAGCGACTTTGATTTCGCCGGCGCCACCTATGCCTTCACGCCCAAGCTAAGCGGTACCTGGTACTACGGCGAAATGCGTGAATTCTATCGCCAGCAGTTCTTTGGCCTGGTGCATAAACAGCCAGTGGGTGCCGGCAGCCTGACCAGTGACTTGCGTTACTTCATCAGCAACGAAGCGGGCGAGGCACGCAATGGCAAGGTCGACAGCGACATGTTCAGCGGGTTGTTCACCTACCGGCTAGGGCCGCAGGCGCTGGGCGTGGGTTATCAGAAAGTCACCGGCAATACCGCGTTGCCCTACGCCACCGTGTCGACGGTGTATTCCTTCAGCAACGCAGGTGTCGGCAAATTCATCCAGGCCGGTGAGCAAACCTGGATGCTGCGTTATGACTACGACTTTGCCGCCGTGCTGCCAGGCCTGACCTTCATGACCCGTTACTACAAGGGCCAGAACGGTGACTTCAAGGGCCGCGAAGCCCGCGAGTGGGAGTTGGACACCAACCTGCGCTACGTGATCCAGGACCGCACCTTCAAAGGCGTAGGCATCGAGTTGCGCAAGGCCACTTATCGCTCGACCTATGCGAGCGATCGTGACAACTACCGGGTCTACCTCACGTACGACCTGGCGCTGTGGTGACAGGCCCTACTGCTCGACGAAATAGTACGGCTGACGGTTGATCGCCATCTCCTTGACCACCGTCACCGGGACGTTCAGCCGGTCAGTATTGTCCACCAATGCCACGTTGCCGGGCTTGGCGGCGAGGTAACTCTTGAGTTCCTCCGGCGTCTGCAGAATCGTCAAATAGGCCTGCATGTAGAACACCCCGGCGCCGGCGATTCGCTCGTTGGCCTGATACAGCACCACTTCCTTGCCTTGCGCCTGCATCGCCTGGATCTGGCTGATTACCGGCACAAACGACTGGCGCACATCGGCCTTGGGCGCGAACCAGAAAGCGGCAATCAGGTAGCAGGCCACCACCACGGTGAAGATGCCACCTACCAGACCCCGTCGGTTTTCATAAACGTGTTCGGCAACGTGTGAAACCTGCCCACGACTTTTCAGCCAGCCCAGCAGCACGCCGCCATACTCGGCGGCCAGCACTGCCGCGGCGGGCGTCAAGGCCATCAGATAAACCGTGCGCTTGCTGGAGGCGAACGTCAGCAGGGTGAACTGCGCCACCAGCCATACGCTGAAAAACAGCCGGTAGCGGTTGCGCACCAGGCTTTTACGGAAGTGCCACAGCCCCAGGTACACCAGGATATTCCAGGGCAAAAAGGCTTCGGGCAGTTTGACGATGTAGTAATAGAACGGCTCGTAGTGACCGGCTTCGACAAACGAACCGCTGAAGCGCCCGACACTGTTGGTCAGCAGCACTTCACGTACTGCTTGCAGCCCGTCGCGTTGGTACAGGAAACCCAGCCAGATCATCAGCGGCACCAGCGCCAGCAGCGTGAACAGCCCGGGCTTGATCCAGTCGCCCAGCTTGAATTGTTTATCCATCAGGCTGGTACTGGCCAGATAGACGAAGATCACCACACCCGGCATGGCCAGGCCCAGAACCCCTTTGCTCAAGGTGGCGATCACCATCCCGAGGGTGAACAGCAACCAGGTGCCCAGGTTGGAACGGTCGCGCTCCGACTCGGGGCGGTTGGCTTGATAAAACGCCAGCAGGGCCATGGTGACCCCGAGCGTGAGCAGCGAGTCCTCACCCACACCGCGCACGTTGCTCCAGTAACTGGCCATGGTCGCCAGCATCAGGCCCGCGACAAACGCCAGCGTCTTGGGCCGGCCAAACTTGCGCAGCATTCCGTACAGCAGCATCACGCTGAACAGCCCGGCAAAAGCCGACGCCAGACGCACTGCCCAAGTGGTGCCGCCAAACAGGCGAATCGCACCGGCGTCGAGCCACAGGCTCAGCGGCGGTTTCTCCAGGAACGGTTCACGAAACAGTCGCGGCACCACCCAATCGTTATCCAGGTGCATGGCCATGGCGATCCCGGCCACACGGGCCTCGGTCGAGCCTTGCAACTCGTGATTGCCAAGGGCGAAGAAGAACAACAGCGCAGCGAGCAGGAGCAGCAGAGGAGCGGAACGCGTCATGGATTCTGGCTACCGGGGCAGGGGGCCGTTCGGGGGAACAGTCCGGGCGATCGGTGAGTATACGAGGGCGATTCTTAATAATTCGTGAATGAATGTGAGGTTTTTGTAGGGTCAGGATTGTTTCAGCAGTGGCCATTGGGTTAGCCAGCGTTTGGAGGTGATGCGTTGTTGGTAGATGGCGTGTTTTTCCTGGGTGAAGCGGGGCGTGGGTTTGAGTTGGAGATTGAACAGGTCTTCCAGGCCGAGAGGGGCTGAAACTTCACATAGGTCTTCTGCGGTTCTTCTGACGGCTACTGCGGTGGCGGTCTCGGGCCAGAAGCGCATGGCGTCGCTGGCGTTGCGGTAAGGTGCATCGCCGTTTCGCAGGTGCATGCGGGCCTGGTTTTTGACGGACCAGTCGATGGAGGGTTCGGCTGCGTGTAAGAGGGCTTCGAGGCGGCGGTCTTCGTCGGGGCTGGTGCAGGTGGCGTCGAACCACAGTACGTCGACGTCACCGGTCGGTGGTGATAGGGGGCGACCGTGGAGGTGATCCCATACCGCGTTGCGTACGAAGCCGGCGCCGATCCAGCAGTCGGGGAGGGCGAGGGAGCGGACGACGGCCAGTAGGGGCCAGCGTTGGGCATCGCTGCTGATCAGGGTCTGGAGGGCTTTCTCGCTCAAAGGATAACGGCCTCTTTTACAACGATCCCCAGGTCATTACTGACTTTCACCACCCTCACCTCATCGCGATAACCGATCCACGTGGGGCGGCAGATTTTAATCGTATTATTCAGCTCAGCATCGAAGACCGTGATTCCGCTGCAGCTTTTACTGCCGCCTGACGAATATTCGTAGTGAGCCGTATAGCTGCTGCGGGTGCCGCCCGAACATAAAATGGCCAATGAAAACAGCGTCACCGAGAACAGCGTGCATAGGATGAACATCCCGGCAAACGCCTTAAGCAGGGTCCATTTTTTTTCGAGCCGCAGCTGAGGTTTTCTTACCCGCCAGACAATCACGGACGCAGCCAGGGTCAGGACGAGAGATACGGATAAACAGGCTTTCTCCGCGACCGGTTTGAAGTGGATGGCCGGTGAGATGCTGAACTGCCATATAAACAGCACGGCCAACAGAAGCTGTACGCCCAGCACGACAGGTATCAGGTAGGCGTAGGAATTCTTGTTCACTGCGGCACACATCCTTATGTTTCAACAAAGGTGGGGTTTATCTTAAAAGAAAATAGACCCTCACCTTTTCTTACTTTTGGGGCGCTCAAACGGATCGTCATGTTTCCTGTCAGGAAACGGACCTTCCCGTAGCTTCTGAATCTGCCGTTGGCACAAGAATGTCCAGTGCGCGCTTCACCAGCAACTCACCGAGGACGCTCAATTGCTGGGTGGCCAGGAGTTTATGGCGAAACGCGCCATCGAACTCGAAAGCCAGGTCGGTAGTGAGCGCGTTCAGTGAGGCGAGGGTTTCGCAGGCTTGTACGAGCAGGGTTTCGGGGTCGATGTTTTGGGCGATACAGAAGATATCCGTGCCGGATTGGCTCGGGCATGGAGGATTGGGGGTGATTTTTTTCATGGTGAAGCTCCTACACTGATGATGGGAGCTGCCATTCCCCTGCTGTCAAACAGGTTTGGGTGGCAGCTGTACGCGGGTTGACAGACCGGAAGTGTAGGAACCCGGCGCACCCGAAGATGCCCCACGCACAGCCGCCATGAAGGAGCGGAATGCGCGAAGCATGCCGACTTATCAAGGGGAGTGAAAGGTTACACTTTTCGGCCTGTCAAAGCCGGTAGCTGATGAGCAGCAACCAGGGAAGGCTATCTTTGTGGGGGGGCATGCGCCAGTTCATGCAGGGCGCGACGTCTTGAAGGAAAAAATCCGAAGGGCTATTAGGAGGCGTGTTTTCAGGGCCCCAGAAACAACAAAACCCGCACAAGGCGGGTTTTGGTTGGTGCCGGGGGCATTTGAACCTGACTTTATTTTCCCAGTAATCATTGGGCTGTATGTAGGTTTTTGAATCACTGCATACACAGGGGCATACATACTCCTACCTGTTGCCAGGCCTTAGGCAAGGAAACGGCAGCGATGGTTATCCGAAAGATCATAACCTTACGCCTCATTCCTACTCTGGATCTTAATTTGTAACGCTGCCAGTTGGACTCCTCTTCGAACATCTGAACCGATTTGCATCACTCGGGCATCTATCGCAGATGCCACTGGCCATTCAAGTTCACGCGACTCGACCATTCATCTGCATTTGCGCTAACCATCTTTGTATGTGGTGGAAGGCGGTAGTGATGAAACGTCAGGGACGTCAGCCAAACAACGTTGGATTGTATTCGGCGGAAATTAGTCGTTTGTGAGCGAGCGCTTTCAGCCTAATGCGGCTAGTCATTTGTACTGAGGAAATATAAGGGAAACTCTATACAAATGTTGTGTTAGACACGCTCGTCATTTAAGAGGCGCCAAAAAAAAGGAGAAAGGCAGTCTCAACCTTAGTGTGTACGGCTTGCACCGCTCCTACGCGGCTAGCGTCTCATCTACCCATGAGGTGATGAAAAATTCGCTGCGTAGGTATAGAACGCGAACCTTTGAGGGGCTGCGTGGAGGTATATTGACTAGCCTTTCAGTCTACAGGCTAGCACAGGCAAAAATTAGAAAAAAGCCCTGAGTACTCCGATTAATAAACCTGCCTCAGTTCTTTACGCTCTAAAGCGTTTAGTAGATCGACTTCTTTCCAGTTAATAAACCAATATTCAGAGCCGTAAGAGGAAATGAAGTCACTTAATTCTTGCTGGTTGGGCTTGCGGATTTGTAGGGCGGTGCAAAGCCTATTTATATATTTTATTTTTCTTTTTCGGTCAATGTAAGGGCAAGTTAAGCTATCTAAGAGAATGCATGCTTGCTCCGTATTTGAAAGAATTTTCGACATATTTTGAAGCTTGGCGTCTAAGATTTTTAATGTCTTTTCTTTTATGGTGGAGTAATGGTTGTGATCTTTGATGTAGAAGAGGCATGAGACGATATTGAAATATGAGCTATCTCCACCGAAAACTTTCTCTACGATATGTGGAGGGAGTAAATATGCATCTCCGAAATCACTTAGAGAGAGAATGACATTTAAAACTTCAAGGGATATGAAGTTTTCTACGTCTGCTCTCCTATGAAAAGTCTCGCTGTCGAGCAAGGATAGTGATAGGTCAAATGCACGTTGCTTTATAGTGTGCTTATAATGTCCTAAGTGCTGGTCAGCGAAACGACAGATTAAAATTAGCGACGCGCAAAATTTGTATGAAGAGCTAACGGATGGGGCGACTGAATAAAAAAATGCATGACCTCTAAAAATACAATGCAAGCGTCTTTGTAGTTATTAATTCCTGTTTCGCGATTGAAGTCTTTAGGTATGTTTATCAGAAGCTTTGTTCTTTCAAATAAGGCGGATATTATATAGGAAGATACTTCGTCATATTCCATGCTTTCTGCAGAGCAAGTTGCCTTGATCGCATCAATAAAACTACGGACAAGACGATCTATTTTGAATATTTTTTTCGGCTTCAGTGAAGCCCCCTCATCTATTTCCTCTAAAAATCTTTCCGTAAATTCATTTACGTAAAGGTTTACCTCTCTTATAACTTTTGATTTCGGCGTAAAAAAGGGGCGTTGATATATTTGGCTTTTGGAAGAGTTGACGTGGAGCTTATAGGCTAAAAGGCTGTCAGCATATATCTCATAAATTTTGTTTGCCATGTCGGTTGATCTTGCAAATATAAATACATCGTCAACGTAACGTTTTATAGAGTAGTCTACACCTAAAATCCAGTTGAATTTTTCCGAGCGAAGCTTGGTCTCAACTTTGCAATCCACGTCCTGAAATATTATTTCTGAAAATATTCGACTTACTTCGGGACCAATTACAATGCCATTTGTTTCATTGTGATTGGCCATGCGAATTACATCGTCAAAATTGTTTCCGAATATCGATGCGGCATACCTACCATCTTTGATGAAGTTTTTGTCCTTTGTTGCCCAGGCAATCGAGTGCGTGTAAATACTATCAAAGCACTTAGAAACGTCTAGCGTTTTTAAAATCGTAAAATCCTTCTCGAGATCAAGAAAGGCTTTGGAGTTAAACATTTTGTAAAGTCTAGTGTAGCCTTTGTACGAGTAAAAGGATGAGCTGTGCTTAAGCTTGGTCTCTGAAGATTCGTCATCAATAGTGCCTCTTTTATATTGCCCAATATTTTCCCAAGAGCTTTTATAGTAAAAGATACTAGCTGTTTTGAACGGAGTGCGGATTGAGTAGTGGCCTACGGTGCAGTAGTGACAGATGAGATGCTCATAACGCTCGTAGAATAATTTAATTTGCCACTGTGATAGGGGGTGTAGAACTGAAAGGCACCGAAAGTCTGCTGCGCTTTTCCGTATCTTATACTGATAAGGTACAGTGCACCACTTTCCACCTTTGCTTGTTATGAATAAGTCTTCAATTACTCGAGCGAAGCCTGTCCTAGATATACGCTTTTTTGCAATATTGTAGAATCCATCGTTTGAAAATATAAGTGGTGTTTCATACGGGGCTGTTTCAGTTACTAGAACTCGGCAGTAATCGCTCTTTACGATTCGCTCGGCTTTTTTAACATCAGGCATACTCCCAGCACTCCCTGATAGCTTTGAATTGTGTACGATTAAAGTAGAAATAGTTACGCTCGTTGAAACCTCGTTTAAAACTGAAAGTCAATAGTCTGCGGCGTTGTAAGACCGTGGTGTTACAAAAGAAGCGATGGAATACTTTGCCGAAACTGCTCATGGTGGCCAGCCGTAAGTATTCATCGAGAGCATCCAGCGCTAGAGAGCTATCTTTATCTATTCTATGATAATTGTGATAGATTCCAGCCAGTCTATAGCCACCTCTATTGATATCTAAAACACTAAAATTTGAGGTTAGGAATTTCATGCGCATTTCAAGGAGCTCGAAGTTTTTGTTTTTGCAGTAATCTAGGTACGCTTTTGTTAGCCTGGTTTTTATTTTTTTTACCTTAGATTCGGCAATGTCCAAAACTACTTCTCGGCTGCCATTTTTTTCTGGTGGTTCGTAAACAGAGAAGCTATACCCCAAGTATTCAAATGAGAAAAGTAGTGGCATGTCAGGCTGCTGGCTTTTTTTATATCCGGAAGAGTCAGGTGCAGAGCAAAGCTCTTGTTTCTTTTTATTCAAGTAAAGTCCGCTCGGAAGAATTTTGCTCACTTTGGTAATGAACTGTTTTGAGTGTTCCTCACCACTGGTTATAATGATGATGTCATCGACATAGCGACTGTAAAAATAAACGCCCTGCATTGATTTTATAATTGCATCAAAAGAGCTCATCACAATTTCTGATAAGGTGGCACTTAAAGCCAGGCCTCTCGGGAGCCCTAAGCCGCCTCTAGATGTGAAGTGGTCAATTATGCACTGTATATGGTTCTTCGTTTGGGGGCTCAGCCCTTTGATGTTGTATATAGTGCTCAGGACTAGTGATGGTGCGAATGATTCATAAAAGCTTTTAATGTCTAGTCGATATATTTTAAATTGTGCGCTTTCCGCTATTAAAACCCTTAGGTTTGCGATTATAGTATCTCGAGATGGAGAGAATAAGGGTTTAGCCCTCCGTAAGTTTTTATCTATCTTGCGTAGCAATAATTCATGACTGAAAGCAGGGATTCTATAGACGTTTTTTCCGCGAAGGCTTGAGCTATTTAAAAATGAATAAGATTCAAATCCATTTTCCGAGCGCTCTACTGCTGCTTTAATTTCAGTATCCTTTGACTGCGGATTTCTTAGCCACGGCTTAAGGTAGAAATCGTTTTTCCTCAAGACTTTAGAAATTGATATAAAGTTATATGACTGGTCGTACATATGTAATCCCTTGCAAGAAAACACATTGGGGGGCTCTGTATTGCTGTCGAAGAAGCGAGTCGGAAAGTTGGTGCTGCGCGGATCCGTATCGCCCATCGCTACAAACATCTAACGGATCCTTGATCTCAACAGGGGGCCAACATGTAAGCGAGCGAGGCTCCAACGCGGCATAGGCGGTCGGCTCACTCAGTCCCGATTTTAGTCGCGATAGTCCCATCGCCTTGGTGTGTTGCTTTTCTGGGGGCTGAGTGAAACCTTCAGATACGACTGCATCGCGCTGCACAAAGACGTTGCGTGCTGTTGGATCAGGCAGGCAAATAGGGAGCGCTCGTCGCCCATGAGCCAAAGCCGCGGCCGTAAAAAAAGCGATGGCATAGCTGTATGCCACGTGCTCGTTTGAAAGCGACATTACGGTTCACTCCCTGAATCGCGTGGGTAAAGTGACCAGCATACTCGCGAACGCGAGTCCATCAATACACGGATATGGATCAGAGCAGGTTTGAGTTATCCATTGGTGGCCGCAAGCTACCCTTTGGCGAGCACGTTCTCATTTGTCCGACAGCGGCCTGTGGTTGTTAGCGCGGAAAAAGCGTTTAGCGGCTGATGCAGTGGCGCTCGTAGGTCAATCTACATGTCGTAACGAATCCTAGTGTCGAAATGATGGCGCTGGTGAGGATTTTAACTAATGATGTGGAGTTGAATCTTGGCTAGATCCACTCTGCTGGTCAATTAACAGTGCATGCCAGGGAAGCAATCACAAGCAAGGAGGCTCTGATGTGGGCAGATGTCGATACGAATAAGGATTTCCTAAACTACTCAGAGGTAGCAGATCTCGTGGCCGACGTGATCCGTGATCCGACCATGCGGCCGGTCACAGTGGGCGTTTTCGGGTCTTGGGGAACTGGGAAATCTACGCTTTTGAATCTGATTGAGGGCGGATTGAACCCTCACGACGCCACGTCTGATTTCATTATTGTCCGCTTCGATGCTTGGTTATACCAAGGTTTTGACGATTCCCGTGCCGCGCTGATGGAGGTCATTGCATCGACGCTCATCGAAGCTGCTCAAGGGTCTGAGTCCGTTCTTCCAAAGGCCAAAAGGTTGTTTTCACGTGTGAACAAAATGCGTGCGTTGGGGCTTTTGGTTGAAGGCAGTGCATTAGCGATGGGGATGCCGGCCTTTGGTTTTGGCGCAAAAGGTGTGGAGGCACTGAGTAAAGTTTTCTCTGGTGATGTCGACGGCGATGCGCTCGGAACGTTGAGGTCGGAGGGCGTCACCGCTAAAGACCATTTAACTGGAATTTTAGCTGAGGAAAAACAGCAGACCCCGCCCAAGCAAATCGCCGCCTTTCGTTCCGAGTTTTCTGAGGTCCTGACTGGGTTGAACAAGACCCTGGTCGTCTTTGTTGACAACCTGGATCGCTGTTTGCCTAAACAGACAATTCATACCCTGGAAGCGTTGCGGCTTTTCCTGTTCATGAACCATACGGCATTCGTCGTTGCGGCTGACGAGGAGATGGTCCGCCACTCTGTGAGCGAACATTTTAAGGATCCAGGTGACCGACACATTACCGACTACCTGGACAAGCTGATTCAAGTTCCTGTGCGTGTACCTATGCTGGGGGTGCAAGAGGTAAGAGCTTACCTTTTCATGCTCTTTGCATCTGCTGGAGACAAGATATCGCCCAGCAATGTAGAAAACCTTCGAGCTGGCCTTGAGGATAATTTGCGTAAAGCTTGGAAAGAGGAGCCCGTCAGCACTGAAAAAGCGTTAGGGCTACTGGGTGACGACTTACCTATAGAAGTCAAAGAAGCTTTCCCCATCGCCGACCGCATGGCTCCGATGCTTGCTAACTCGGCCTCCGTTCTTGGCAATCCTCGCATAGTCAAACGGATGCTTAACGTTGTTCGTATGCGAGTCCGTGTAGCAAAGCTGCGCGGAATGCCAGTAAATGAAGCTCTGATCGCCAAGGTCGCTTTATTTGAACGCTGTATGGATGAGAAAGCTGTTGCTTACCTTTATTCGGTAATCAATAGCGCCGCCGGCGGTAAGCCGGAAATTCTTGGCACCCTTGAAGGGCTTGTCGAGGATGCTGGCGAGTTTGAGGCCGCCTGTCCGGATGTATGGAAAACAAAGGAAAATCTACTCAAAGACTGGGTTCGCCTTGAACCTTCGCTTTCGACCCAGGACTTGCGGCCCATTGTTTACCTGAGCCGTGAGACGACGCCTATGAGGATTCTTCGTGCCGGTCTGTCTGCCGAAGCTGCGGAAGCTCTCACCGTGCTTAAGCGGATCACTAATACCTCCTCGCCCTCAGCGAAGTTAGCCTTGCAAGCGATACCTTCAAATGAGCATGTCGCGGTCATGGTCCAACTCATTGAGTCGATGCGGTCTCACTCTGATTGGTCCGTCAAAGCGGCAGGCTTTGATGGCGCCCAACTATTGGCTGACAAGTCTCAGGACGCTGGCGAGCTCTTATCCGATTTTATTCACACTGTAATGCCTGACAAGCTCAAGCCTTGGATGAACCCCAGAGTCAGAGACAAGCGCTGGTTTAACTCGCGGGAGCGGAAGTGATGGGGACCTCTACGTCGAGTAAGGGCCCTGGTGGCGGCTCACCCTATGTTCCAGGCTGGATCGACACTGATGGTCAGCCGCCGATCCCTGAAGCTCCACCACAAAGGTTTAAAGACTTTCGCACTAACCTGGGTAAATTCGTTTCCAGTGGAGACGGTTCCTACCTACGAGCGGCGATAGGTAGCTACGCTGGAGGGGCAACTGGCGGCAGCGCGACAGGATCTGCACGTTTTGGCTCGATGGCCGGAGCGGGTGGTGCTCTGTTCGGTGCAATGTCCGCTCTACGAGAGGGTCGATCTCCACCAGGTCTGGATTTAGCACGGCTGAATGGTCAAGACACCGACATTGCAATTGACATGATCGTTCAAGCGTTAACTCCAGAGGATGGCGACTCGGATCGAGTGCGAGTCGCAATGAATGAAGCCCTATCTGAATGTCTTGATGGATATGACGAGTTCGATTTTGAAAGCATATCTGACGAAATGCTGGTGCAGATGATGCTGGTGTACGTCACCAAATGCGTGTTCGGTCAGGTGGTTTTGGACTCAAACGATGCTTTCGCCAAAGCTGACACCCCCATCAAAGTTGAGCAAGCCGAGAAGGATCTTTATTCGCTCGTTGAATCAGTCACAGACAAGCACATGCGACCTCTTCTTTCGGGAAATTTAAAATCGTTTTCTAATGCTCAGATTCAGAATATTCAGCTAGCGGCCATACGGGAAGTGTGGAGCGAATGGGAGATGTATCAAGAGTGACTGACTTAATCTTCAATCATGACGCAAGCTTGCTCCCGTCACCGTCCGATAACACTATTCCTGTATTGATGTACGGGACCCGCCCTCCAGCTTCTGGGACTTGCTCTATTGGTGGCCCGGCCAGAGCCGCAGTCCGTCGGTTGGGAGCACCCGTCCATCGAACGGGATTCGACCTGCTCACTATTGCTATGGCAGTCACCGCAGCGGATACGTTTGTCGACAAGGCTACTGCGGACGATGGCTGGGCTCGCGATCTGCATTTGAGCATCCCAATTGCCGATCCGGAGCTTTGGCAACCGGCCCTACCGTTGTTAACGAAAGCCCTGCATTTTCTCAGCGGAGATATTTGGAATATCACTCTGTTGCCCGACGGGCCTAGGCAGCTCAAGCCACAGAATCGAGGCCATATTACAGTCATGGCAGGTCATGACTGTGTGAGCCTTTTTTCTGGTGGTATGGATAGCGGGATTGGGGCCTTGGACTTGCTTGCGAATGGTCGTCGGCCAATGTTGATTAGTCACTCGTACCGGGGTGACTCTGAAAAACAAATATTCGTGCGTGACCACCTCCCGGTAAAGGTTTCTAGGTTCGCTGCGCTTGCTCATCCGGTGTCGCGTCTTGGTAAATCTACAGATGTGCAAATGCGAACCCGGAGCTTCAACTTTCTTGCGTATGGTGCATTGGTTGGCGCGACACTGGCTCAATTGCGGGTTGCAGGCATACCTGTAGAATTATTTGTTCCCGAAAATGGGTTGATTGCCCTGAATCCGCCGATGACGCCTCGCCGTATAGGCTCCCTGAGCACCAGAACGACTCACCCACACTTTCTGGGCTTATTTCAGCAAGTTCTTGACGTGGTGGGGCTCCCTGTCCAGGTGATCAATCCCTACTCGCTGAAAACCAAAGGCGAAATGCTGGTTGAGTGTGTAGACCAAGCAAATATAAATATCCTCGCTGTAGAAACCGTCTCTTGCGGAAAGTGGAAGCGGTCACATCAGCAATGTGGCAAATGCGTTCCCTGCATTATTAGGCGGGCATCATTCCACGCTGCTGGAATGCCCGATACCACAAATTATCATGTCAAGGGTAAGGACCTCTCGGCCGTCATTAGAGATGCCAAAGGAAGGGATGATCTTATGGCTATGATTCTCGCCGCCCGCAGGCTGCCTGTGGAGAACGTCACTAAGTGGGTGTCCCAAGCTGGGCCGCTGCCGCTCCAGCGCGAAGCTAAGGACCAGCTCATTGGAGTAGCCAAGAGAGGTATGGAGGAGGTGAGGGCGTACCTGGAAAATCAAGGGCTGATTTGACTGGCTGTTTTCTGCCGTTAGCCCCCTCGGCGGTACTGCTGTCAAAAATTGTAGGTGTCATTTGGCAATGCACATACGCGCTTTCGATGCGGTCTTAGGAGAGTAACGAGCAGGAAAATGGACCGCAGGCGCATTTTTTGTCCCAGCAACAGTCGATTTTGTTACCCATGCTGTTACCCAATTCAGGTAAAAAAGCCCGTGCCGGGTAAAAAGATGGAGCCGCGCTACGACCTAGTTGCAAGTCGGAACGCCTAGCGGGCTAGGGCATTGAACTATTATTTAGTACGCCACTGTTGCTCGTCAGTGGGGGCTAATATTTCTGTTACCCAAATTTCAAAAGCTTTAGCTAGAGCCGCAGCTCGGCGCGCAATGCCCACGCTGCAAGAAGAGCCAAGAGGGACCCAACTTACGGGGGGGGGGGCATGCCCTTCAAAAGCTATCGGGTGGCCTTTCAGTTGCAACTGCAAAGGGTCGTACTGAAATCTGACGGGAGTGATATCTACGGCGATAGGGCGGAATGAATTACTGGCGTGTGACTTCGTCACGGCAGCGCTGCACGGGCGCACCGCTAGGTCCTGCATCCAATCCAAGTGTTTTGTGTGCGTGTCGTGCCTACTAGCAACGCCGACCAAAGCAGTCGTTAGGATCGGCGCTGCATGAGTGTGGTGCGGTTTACGCCATGGAGATATTCAGGCCTACATTCCTTAGTTCATCTGCGAGCGCCTGAGTTTCGGGATTGCCGAGCGTCTCGTCACGCAGCCAGGGTAGGTGCGCCAGTAGTGGCGATCAATACCGGGACGCTGACGGACTCGCTCGCAGTAGCGCTTGGGCCAACAGCTACTCTGTGCTGGCTTCGCGCAACGGTGAGCGGTGCCCCTGCACCAGTGAGCGGATTCATTCAGGCGACGGTTGATACGTCTTCTGGTTCTATTCCTGGTTTCCAGCAGATATCGGTTATGTAGGGATTGTGCAGTCGGCAGGACGCAGGGGAAGGGTTTTGCTGAAAAGCTGCTGAGCCGCAGCATGGTCGGCGTCAATCCACAGCTATTTTCAGCAACATTCGGTAGGCCAGATACAGCGAAGCCCGCGCTGGGCGGGCTTCTCTGGTGTCTCAATTGGTGGAGCCGGGGGGATTTGAACCCCCGTCCGCCAGTACTCCGCTGTCGGTACTACATGCGTAGCCGTTTCTATTAAGTTAACCCTCAGCGACCCGAAGGGCAGGGTGCTTTGGGCGAGTTGTGTAAGTTTTAGCCGCTTCGTCCACAACGTACTGCACGGCGATTCTGTTCTATATGACAATCACTTTGGGTTTACAGACATCCCCTGATGATTGCTGGACCCGAAGGTACCAGGAGGGAAGGGCTAAGGCTGCTTACGCAGCGAGAGCGTATTCCCCGTAGGTTTCGTCATTGGCAACTATAAGAAGTTGCAACAGTGGATTTACGAGTTCTGTTACCAACTCGGCATGCACCTAAAGTTTCGCAACCGGCGTCGAATCCTAAACGGCCCCGTGCTTGTAACTCGTTGTTTCTTAGTGAGTGACAAGCCTGTGCAGTGTACGCCAATCGGTCACAGAAGGCCAACCCGAAGGTTGGCCTCGGGCAATCAGCGAGTTACTGATTGCCGCCTTTGTCCGTGTCTTGCAGGCTTTGCAGGGCCTTGGAGGTGATCTCGATGCATTTCTTGTCATCGCCTGCCGCATGGGCTGCCTTGGCTTGGGAAACGGCGGTGTCGATTTCGCCAGATTTGCCGCTGGTGTCGGTGGCGAGCAACGCTTTACCGTTGTTGATTTTGTCCAGGTTGATTTGGCACAGATCGTCTTTTGTTCCGGCCGCAAACGCGGGGGACGCCAGCATCGCAGCGGTAATGAACAAACCAGCAAGAGCGGAACGCTTCATGGGTATCTCCTTGTGCAAATAGGGCTCGATGCTGCCGGTTTTCCGTGCAGCCAGCGAGGTCACTGATGAGCCTCGTTTGTCGAGGCCTATGCAGATGACTACGCCGGCGCGCAGGGGTTCTGTTTTGTCGCTGGATTAGTCGAAAAACCCCGAAATCATTAGGTTTGGCACCAAAAAGGGGCGGCTCTAATGGGCCCGCGCCTGGGTTACTCGGTCCACGAGGTAGACCAGGCCGTGGTAATCAATTCCACCGTGTTGCGTCAGACCAATCTCACACGTACGGCTGGTGGAGATGCCTTCGCTGCAATACTGCACCGCGTCCTTCAGGCTGCGTAGCGAGTGGGCATTCAGTTCGGGCGTGGTGAAGCCTTTGTCGCCGGCAAAACCACAACAATGAATGCCTTCAGGGATCACCACGTTTTTGCTGCAACGCCTGGCCAAGTCGATCAGCGCCTGGCTCTCTCCCAGGTGTTGGGTGCTGCAGGTGACGTGCACGGCGATCGGGGCTTCCTGGGGGGTGAAGTCGAGGCGGTCCATCAGGTGCGTGCGGATAAAGCGTACCGGGTCGTAGAGGTCGAGACGGGTTTCGGCCAGGTCCTGGACCAGGCGCAGGGTGCACGGGCTGGTGTCGCAGTAGATCGGGTCGAGGCCGCCCCGGCTGGCGTGGAGCAGGGCGCCGATCAGTTCCTGGCGTTTGTGTTCGGCTTGTTCGGCGTAGCCCTTGGATGCGAATGGTTGGCCGCAGCAGAGGTTGTCCTGATTGTCGGGGAAGACTACCTGGTAACCGGCTTTTTCCAGCAGGCCGCGGGTTTTGTCGTACAGCGACATCTGTTCGTGGTCGCCGGCTGCTGGGCCCATCGCGCGTGAGACGCAAGCGGCGAGGTACACCACGCGGGGTCGCTCATCGCTCACGGCGGGGCTGAAGCGAATGGCCTTTTCCGGTTGCGGCATGGCGTTGGTCCATTGGGGGATTTGCCCCTTGGACAGCCGGGTCACCGTGGCCGAGAGCTTCGCCAGTCGCGGCGCGCCCAGCAGCATGCGCGCGCCGTTGGCTACGTGCAGGGTGAAGCGCGCACCTTGCAGTGCTGTGGCGAAGTGCGTCGACAGCCATTCGGCGGTTTTCGTACGGTCGGCGTCGCGGCTGCGCAGCTTTTTCACCAAGTCGCCGGTATTGATGCCTACCGGGCAGCGCTGGGCACAAAGCCCGGTCGCCGCGCAGGTGTCGATGCCCTGGTATTGATAGGCCGCTTCCAGTTCGGTGGTATCGATACCGGCGCGTCTCCGGGCCTGGATATCGCGCCAGATCACGATGCGCTGGCGCGGGCTCAGGGTCAGTCCTTTCGACGGGCAAACCGGTTCGCAGAAACCGCACTCGATGCACTTATCCACAAGCTCGTCGGCGGCGGGCAGTGGCTTGAGGTGCTTGAGGTGGATTTGCGGGTCTTCGCTGAGCACCACGTCCGGATTGAGAATGCCGTTGGGGTCAAGCAGGCGCTTGAGCTGCCACATCAATTGGTAGGCATCGCTGCCCCATTCCAGTTCGACAAAGGGCGCCATGTTGCGACCGGTACCGTGCTCGGCCTTCAGCGAGCCGCCAAACTCCACGGCCACTAACTGGGCGACGTCGTCCATGAATGCCTGGTAGCGTGCGACTTCTTGCTCGCTGTTGAAGCCTTGAGTGAACACAAAGTGCAGATTGCCTTCCAGGGCGTGTCCGAAAAGGATCGCTTCGTCGTAGTGATGTTTGTCGAACAACTCGATCAGGCGGTTAACGCCAATAGCCAGTTGTTCCACCGGGAAGGTCACGTCTTCGATGATCACGGTGGTGCCGGTTTTACGCACGGCGCCCACGGCGGGGAAGGTGTCTTTGCGGATCGCCCACAGGCGGGCGTTTTCCACCGGGTCTTCGGTGAAGTCGACTTGTTTCTCCACTGGGAAGCTGGCCAGGGAGGCCATGATCAGCGCCAGTTGCTCATGCAGCAGCGAGGGCGAGGCGGCGCGGGATTCGATCAACAGGGCGCAGGCATTTTCCGATAGCTGCTGTACGAAAGCCGGCATGCCGGGTTTGTCCTGCACCGAACGCATGCTGCGGCGGTCCAGTAGTTCAACCGCTGAAACAGGTTGGGTTTTGAGTACGGTCACCGCGTTGCAGCAGGTTTCCACATCCGGGAACACGATCAGGGCCGAGGCTTTGTTCGGGTGGTCGATCACCGTGTCGTAGGTCACTGCGCTGATAAAACCCAGGGTGCCTTCGGAGCCGACCAGCAAATGGCTGAGGATATCCAGGGGCTCGTCGAAATCCACCAGGGCGTTGAGTGACAACCCGGTGGTATTTTTCAGACGGTATTTGTGGCGGATTTTTGCAGCCAGTTCAGCGTTTGCCCGGGTTTCTCGACCGAGTGCCGCCAGGCGGTCAAGCAGCTCGCCATGGCGTTGGCGAAAGGCCGCGACACTGGCCGGATCTTCCGTGTCCAGGCGGCTGCCGTCGGCCAGTACCAAGCGAATGCCCGCCAGGGTGTGATAGGTATTCTGCGCCGTGCCGCAGCACATGCCGCTGGCATTGTTGGCGACGATGCCGCCAATCTTGCAGGCATTGATCGACGCCGGGTCCGGGCCGATCTTGCGCCCGAACGGTGCCAGCCAGGCGTTGGCCTGCGCCCCGATCACGCCGGGCTGCAAGCGGATTTGTGTGCCCTGGCCGCGAATCTCGCGCCCGTTCCAATTGTCCCCCAGCACGATCAGTACCGAGTCGCTGATGGCCTGTCCCGAAAGGCTGGTGCCCGCCGCACGAAAGGTCACCGGCACGCGATCGCGTTGGGCCAGTTGCAGCAGCGCCACCACCTCATCTTCCGACTCGACACGGATCACCAGTTGTGGGATCAGTCGGTAAAAGCTGGCGTCGGTGCCGAAGGCGAGGGTGGAAAGTGGATCGTCGAAACGACGATCTTTCGGGATCAGTTGTGCGGCGTCGCTCAGAAAAGCAGCAGGCAGGCTCATCGGTCCTCCAGAAATAGCAGACGCCGGAATCGCTGCCCGGCGTCGGTTCTTACCCTATCGCGTGCAGGTCTTAGTGCACCAGCATACCGGTGAACCAGTAAGCCTGGGCCAAGGTGATCAGCCCGACGATCGTCGCGAAAAACAGGCTGTGCTTGAGGGTAAAGCGGAACAGGTCGGATTCCTTGCCCACCAGGCCAGTGGCGGCGCATGCCACGGCGATCGACTGCGGCGAGATCATCTTGCCGGTCACGCCGCCGCTGGTGTTCGCCGCTACCAGCAAGGTGTCGTTGACGCCGATCTGGTGCGCGGTAGTGGCTTGCAGCGAGCTGAACAGCGCGTTGGACGAGGTGTCGGAGCCGGTCAGAAACACTCCGAGCCAGCCAAGGAATGGCGAGAAGAACGGGAATGCTGCGCCGGTAGCCGCCAGCACCAGGGCCATGGTTGATGACATGCCCGAATAGTTGGTGACGAAGGCAAAGGCCAGCACCATGCCGATGGAAAGGATCGGCCAGCGCAGCTCATAAAAGGTTTCTTTCAAGGTGGTCAGACCAGTTTTGAAATCAATCTTCAGCACCAGCATCGATACCAGGGCGGAGAAGAAAATCGCCGTGCCGGTGGCGGAAATCGGATCAAGCTTGAATACCGCGGGGATGGCCGTTGGCGTAGCAACGATGGGCGCAACCTTGATCACCAGTTGATCCAGGTGCGGGATCGCAAAGTTGAATACCGAGCTGTACATCGCGCCGCCGGCGGCGAACATCGCCTTGAACGGCTTGAGGGTCCAGATGGTGACCAGCACGGTCAGGATCAGGAACGGCGACCAGGCCTTGAAAATTTCCCCCAGGCTGTAAGGCGAAGCCAGGGTGTTGCGAGGCAGGCCAAAGCCACCGGCGCTGGCAGTGACGGCAGTGCCGGACGTTGCGCCAGCGATTTGCGCGCCGGCACTGCGCTTGGGCTGCCAGACTTTCAGGAACAGGGTCAGGGAAATCAGGCTGGCCAGGGCCGAGGTGATGTCCGGCAGTTCCGGGCCGATGAAGTTCGAGGTGAAGAACTGGGTAACGGCGAAGCTCAGGCCTGCAACCAGTGCGGCTGGCCAGGTTTCCTTGACGCCGCGCAGGCCGTCCATCATGAACACCAGCCAGAACGGCACGAACAGCGACAGCAGCGGCAGCTGGCGACCGGCCATGGCGCCGATCTTGAACGCGTCGATCCCGGTCACTTGCCCGGCCACGATGATCGGAATCCCCAGTGCGCCGAACGCAACCGGGGCGGTGTTGGCAATCAGGCACAGGCCGGCGGCGTACAGCGGGTTGAAACCCAGGCCTACCAGCAGTGCGGCGGTAATCGCCACCGGTGCGCCGAAACCGGCGGCGCCTTCCAGGAACGCGCCGAAGCAGAAGCCGATCAGCAGCACTTGCAGGCGCTGGTCGTCGGTAATCGACAGCACGGAGCTGCGGATGATTTCGAACTGGCCGCTCTTGACCGTCAGTTTGTACAGGAATACGGCGGCGACGATGATCCAGGCGATTGGCCACAGGCCGTAGGCGAAGCCATAACCGGCGGCGGCGAGCGCCATGTCGACCGGCATCTGGAAGGCAAATATCGCCACCAGGATCGACAGTGCCAGGGTGATGCTGCCCGCAACGTGGCCTTTGAGGCGAAACACCGCCAGGGCCAGGAAGAAAAATACGATAGGAATGACGGCGGCCAGTGCGGACAGGCCGAGGCTGCCGAGCGGGCTGTAGAGCTGTTGCCAGGTTTGCATATGGGGTGGCCCCTAATTGTTGTTGGTCAGGCACTGCTTGGATGATTTGGGTAATTGGTATTACCAATTTACAATCACCGTTGGCTAGGTTAAAAGCCTTCTGGGGGATGTGTCAATTTGCCGCTTGTGAATCTTTGGTCGTAGGTCGGGATTGGTGGGGGCTGATTGGCTTAAACGAGGGCGTTCTGATAGGTGCCGGATACGCGGCGATAGGCCAGAATAGGGGGCCCCGGCGAGTGGTCGGGATGGTGGAGAGTTAGTTATGGGGTTTGATCAGGTGCGTCAGCGCCGTTTGTCTGACGACATCGTCGAGCAGCTTGAGGGCATGATCCTTGAGGGCACGCTGAAGTCGGGCGAGCGCTTGCCGGCCGAGCGCGCACTGGCCGAGCAGTTCGGGGTGTCGCGTCCGTCGTTGCGTGAGGCGATCCAGAAGCTGGTGGCAAAAGGTTTGCTGATCAGTCGCCAGGGTGGTGGCAATTATGTGGTGGAGTCGCTGGGTTCAACCTTCAGTGATCCGCTGCTGCATCTGCTGGAAAATAATCCGGAGGCTCAGCGTGATCTTCTGGAGTTTCGTCAGACCCTGGAGGCCTCGTGCGCGTATTACGCAGCGTTGCGTGCCACTGAGGTGGACCGCGAGCGGCTAACGGCAGCGTTCGAGGAGTTGCAGGATTGCTACACGCGGTCGGATGAAGTGAGCCGGGCGGAAGAGGGCGCGGCGGATGCGAGGTTTCACCTGGCCATCGCCGAGGCCAGCCATAACGCGGTATTGCTGCACACCATTCGCGGCCTGTTCGACCTGCTCAAGCGTAATGTGGTGACCAATATTGGCGGCATGTACCAGCAGCGTACGGAGACCCGCGACATGCTGATCAATCAGCATCGGGACCTGTACCTGGCGATTATCGAGGGGCGCGCCGAGCAGGCACGGGAAGTCTCAACACGTCACCTGCTGTACGTGCAGGAAGTGCTGGAGGAAGTGCGGCAGGAGGTTCAGCGCATGGCCCGGGCGGAGCGGCGCAAAGGGATGTAGCAATTGTGCTGGCTGAGGGAGCGGGCTCCCTCGGCCACATCAAGACACAAGAAAGTCAGTCTTCCTTGCCCTTGTTACGCACGGCACGCTGCAATTCCCGGTTGGAATCGCGCTCGCGCTCGGTATCACGCTTGTCGTATTCCTTCTTGCCCTTGCCCAGTGCGATCTCGCATTTGACCAGGTGCTTGCTCCAGTACCACGACAGGCAGACACAGGCGTAGCCCTTTTGCTGCACGGCGGCGTGGAGCTTTTCCAGCTCGCGGGCATTGAGCAACAGCTTGCGCGTGCGCACCGGGTCGGCGATCACGTGGGTGCTCGCGGTCATCAGCGGCGTGATATGACTGCCGAGCAGCCATGCCTCGCCGTCTTTGAGCAGCACATAACTGTCGACCAGCTGCAGCTTGCTGGCACGCAGACTTTTTACTTCCCAGCCGGCCAGGACCAGACCAGCCTCGAAACGATGTTCGATGAAGTAATCGTGTCGCGCCTTTTTATTTTGCGCGATGGTCCCTGTTGGGTGTTTCTTTTGTTTAGCCATAGGGGCGGCATTATAGGGAGTTGCGAGCGCGTCGGCTACGGTCAACCTGCGTGCTTGAGCGTGTTGAATGAATCCCGGACAATGCAGGCTGGTTTTTGATTTTTTTCTTTCGCGAATCCTGTTGTCCTTTCGCGATGTTTGCCGCTCAGCTGTGGAAATAACGCTCACATGACGACGCATATTCAACGTTCGGCCCTGCTGCCTTATCCGGCACAGGCGCTCTATGACCTGGTCAACGACGTGGCGCGTTACCCGGAGTTCCTGCCTTGGTGTTCGACTGCCGAGGTGTTGGAGAGCAGTGATGAGCACATGGTTGCCAGCGTGGGGGTGGCAAAGGGCGGCTTGAGCCAGCACTTTGTCACGCGCAACACGCTGGTGCCCGGGCAGTCCATCGAGATGAATCTCGAAGAAGGTCCGTTCACTCAGTTGCACGGTGTGTGGGTGTTCAAGGCGTTGAACGAGAAAGCCTGCAAGATCAGCCTGGACCTGTCGTTCGACTATGCCGGCCCTATCGTGCGTGCCACCCTGGGGCCACTGTTCAATCAGGCGGCCAATACTCTGGTGGACGCGTTTTGCCAGCGCGCCAAGCAAATGCATGGCTGAGCCATTGGTTGAAATCGAGGTGGTGTACGCCGCGGTGGATCGCCAGGTGTTGATGAGCCTGGCAGTAGCGCCGGGCTCAACCCTCAGGGTCGCAGTGTTGGGCTCGGGAATGGCTGCGCAATTTCCGGAGCTGAATCTGCAGGATTGCCCCTTGGGGATTTTCGGCAAGGTGGTAGCGGACGCTGACGTGCGTGTGGTGCAGGCTGGAGACCGAATCGAGATCTATCGGCCATTGCTCGCAGATCCGATGGAGATACGTCGTTTGCGCGCAGCCAAGGCTGCCAAGGCAAAACAGCGGAATTCATAGCTTGAGAAACGGCAGACAACAAAAAGCCCGGCATGCCGGGCTTTTTATCGAGCGTTACAAACTTACTGCGGGCTGGCGTCCAGAGGTTCTGGAGTTGGCACCGGCACGGTTTGCACGCCGTCGACGCCTTTCTGGATCTCGTCCAGCAACGAGCCAGGCTTGGCCGGTACCTCGGACTTGGGCTTCTCCTCGTTCTGCGCGGGCGCAGGAGCGGTGGTGCCGTTGTCCTTGCCCAGCAAGGCTTCATCGCGGCTTACGCCCGGTTTGAAGTCCCCCGACAGGCTGACGAGCTGGTCATTGCCATTGAAGATGACACTGACCCGCTCCTGCTGGCGTTCACCGCCACCAGGTTGGATGCTATAGAGATAATCCCAGCGATCGGCATGGAATGTGTCGGTCAGCAGGGGATTGCCCATGATAAACCGTACTTGCCGTCGGGTCATTCCCGGGCGTAACTGGTCTATCATGTCCTGCGTGACGACATTGCCCTGCTGGATGTCGATTTTGTAAACCCCGGGGAATGAACAACCGGCGAGTGCGAGCAGTCCCACAAAGGTGAAACTGGTTAGCAAGAGCTTGGTGTTTTGCATCGGTGGGCGACTTCCACTATCTTGGCTGGGACAACGTAAACGCCGATCATACCCGTATTAAGAGAAGCTGCGAAGCAGCATCCGCGAGAAAGCTAACCATGGTTGAAAATAGCGAACTACGCAAAGCCGGTCTTAAAGTGACTCTGCCACGAGTCAAGATTCTACAAATGCTCGATTCTGCTGAGCAGCGCCACATGAGTGCCGAGGATGTATACAAGGCGCTGATGGAGTCTAACGAGGACGTCGGCCTGGCCACGGTTTACCGTGTTCTGACCCAGTTTGAAGCAGCAGGACTGGTGGTTCGTCATAATTTCGACGGCGGTCATGCAGTGTTCGAATTGGCCGACGGCGGTCATCACGACCACATGGTTGACCTGGATACCAATGAGGTTATCGAGTTCACCAGTCCGGAAATCGAGAAGCTCCAGCACATGATCGCTGAGCAGCATGGATTCGATTTGGTGGACCACAATCTGGTTCTCTACATACGTAAGAAAAAGTAAGAAAGCTACGCAGATTCGCTCTGCGAAACGATCGAAGGCGACCCTAGGGTCGCCTTCGTGCTTTCTATAGAAAGAAAATACTCAGTAAGCCAGGCTTCAGACCTTCGCGGTTACCACCATTTTTTTCGCGTGAGCCAAGGACTCCTTGGTCAGGTCGATGCCGCCGAGCATCCGCGCCACTTCTTCTACCCGTTCGGTCTTGTTCAGCTTGGACACGGCGGTATGGGTCGCATCGCTGCCTCGCACCTTGTGCACGAACAAGTGCTGATGCCCTTGGGCGGCTACTTGTGGCAAGTGGGTAACGGTCAGTACCTGGCCGCGATCGCCCAGCCGGCGCAGCAACTGGCCCACGATCTCGGCAGTCGGGCCGCCGATCCCTACGTCCACTTCATCGAATACCAGTGTTGGCACGCGAGAGGTCTGGGCGGTGATCACCTGAATCGCCAGGCTGATCCGCGACAGCTCGCCGCCGGAAGCTACCTTTGCCAGTGCCTTGAGTGGCTGGCCCGGGTTCGCGCTGACCAGCAGTTCTACCTGTTCAAGGCCGTTGGGCAGCAGTTCATTGCTGGTGTTAGTGTGCAACTCGATGGTGAAGCGCCCGCCGGGCATGCCCAGGCGCTGGATTTCCTGCTCCACCGCGCTGGCCAGGCCGGTCGCTGCCTGATGGCGCAGGTCGCTGAGTTCTCGGGCTTTCTCGTGATAATGGCGAGCGAAGGACGCCAGCTCTTCACCCAGTCGCTCGATGGATTCGTCGTTGGCGTTCAGGGTTTCAATTTCATCCAGCAGCTTTTGCTGCATGGTTGCGACTTCGGTCGGCTGGATCCGGTGTTTGCGCGCCAGGGTGTAGATGGTGTCCAGGCGCTCTTCTATATCCTGCAGGCGGGCTGGGTCGGCATCGAAGTGATCGAGAAAGCGGTTCAGTTCGCCCACGGCTTCTTCTACCTGGATTTGCGCGCTGGTCAGCAAGGTGGTGGCTTCGTTCAGCGAGCCTGATGCGTTATTCACGCTGGATAGTCGGTTCAGGCTTGCAGTCAGGGCGTTGAGCACATTGCCGGAATCACTTTCGCTGCACTGCTCCACCACTTGCCGGCAGATGCCCAGCAGGGTTTCGGCGTTGGTGAGGTTCTTGTGTTCCTGTTCCAGTTGCTCCAGTTCCGTCTCGCCGAGCCCCAGGCTTTCCAGCTCTTCCAGTTGGTAGCTGAGCAATTGGTGGCGGGCACGCTGCTCATCGCCGGAGTTGGAAAGGCGCTCCAGCTCCTGGCGGGTCTGGCGCCAGCGCTGCGCAGCCAATTGCACCTGGCGCGCAAGATCGGTGGCACCGGCGTATTCGTCGAGGAGTCGGCGATGGGTGTCGGTTTTCAGCAGGGACTGGTGTTCATGCTGGCTGTGGATATCGATCAGCAGTTCGCCCAGGGCTTTCAAATCGCCGAGCGGGCAGGGCGTGCCATTTATATAGCCGCGGGAGCGCCCTTCGGCTGTGATCACCCGGCGCAGGATGCACGGGCCTTCATTGTTAAGGTCGCGCTCGGCAAGCCAGGCCTCGGCTTCCGGGATATCGGCCAGGTCAAAGGTGGCGAGGATATCGGCCTTGTCGGCGCCCGGGCGTACCACCCCGCTGTCGGCGCGATCACCCAGGGTCAGGCCCAGGGCGTCGAGCATGATCGACTTGCCGGCGCCGGTTTCGCCTGTGATTACGCTCATCCCGCGATCCAGTTCAAGATCCAGGTGTTCAACGATGGCGTAGTTATGTACGGACAGGTGCACCAGCATGACGGCCGCTCCCAGGCTTTAGGTCTGGTTATTTATACAGTGTTTTGTTTGGAGGTGACAATCCTGATGCTTAGTCCGATTTGCTTGAATAAATCGCTTTTTAAGCGCAACAGGGAATGATTGATAAGAATTGATCCAGGACAAGTGAAAGACTTTTGGTAACGCCTCAACCCTTGAACCTGAAAATTGTGGCCCCATATACCGGAACAGAAGCGCGAGTCGAGTTCGCGCATGATTTTGAAAGGAGAAATCTATGGCTGACGAACAGACGCAGGATACGCAAAATCCAGACGCCAACCAGGCCGCAGGTGAAGACCTGGCCGCTCGTGTGCAAGTGCTCGAAGAGCAATTGGCAGGCGCACAGGATCAATCGTTGCGTGTTGCCGCCGATCTGCAGAACGTCCGCCGCCGCGCCGAGCAGGATGTAGAAAAAGCTCACAAATTCGCCCTGGAAAAATTTGCCGGTGATCTGTTGCCGATCATCGACAGCCTGGAGCGTGGCCTTGAGCTGTCCAATCCGGACGACGAAAACATCCGCCCAATGCGCGAAGGGATCGAACTGACCCTGAAAATGTTCCAGGACACCCTGAAGCGTTATCAGCTGGAAGCCATCGATCCGCAAGGCGGCGAGCCGTTCAATGCCGAGCATCACCAGGCAATGGCGATGCAGGAAAACGCTGATCTTGAGCCGAACAGTGTATTGAAGGTGTTCCAGAAGGGTTACCAGCTCAACGGTCGCTTGCTGCGCCCGGCAATGGTTGTGGTGAGCAAGGCTCCTGCACCGGTTGCACCTTCTATTGATGAGCAGGCTTGAAATAAGTCGTAACGGCCCCATCTATAAGTCAAGCGTTTAAGTACTGCCGCAGTTAGCCACCACTGCTGCGGCAAAAAAATCTAAGTTTCGGGAGAGTAAATCATGGGCAAAATTATCGGTATCGACCTGGGGACTACCAACTCCTGCGTCTCCGTGCTGGAAAACGGCGTATCCAAAGTTATTGAAAACGCCGAAGGCGCACGCACCACTCCGTCCATCGTGGCTTATGCCAACGACGGCGAAATCCTGGTGGGCCAGTCCGCCAAGCGTCAAGCTGTGACCAATCCGCATAACACCCTGTACGCGGTGAAGCGTCTGATCGGTCGTAAGTTCGACGAAGAAGTCGTACAGAAAGACATCAAGATGGTCCCGTACAAAATCGCCAAGGCTGACAACGGTGACGCCTGGGTTGAAGTGAACGGCCAGAAAATGTCGCCGCCACAAATCTCGGCTGAAATCTTGAAAAAGATGAAGAAAACCGCCGAAGACTACCTCGGTGAAGCCGTGACTGAAGCGGTGATCACCGTTCCGGCCTACTTCAACGACAGCCAGCGCCAGGCGACCAAAGACGCCGGCCGTATTGCTGGCCTGGACGTGAAACGTATCATCAACGAACCAACCGCAGCCGCTCTGGCCTACGGTATGGACAAGGCCAAGGGCGACCACACTGTGATCGTTTACGACCTGGGTGGCGGTACCTTCGACGTTTCCGTGATCGAAATCGCTGAAGTCGATGGCGAGCACCAGTTCGAAGTGTTGGCCACCAACGGTGACACGTTCCTGGGCGGTGAAGACTTTGACATTCGTCTGATCGACTACCTCGTTGACGAATTCAAGAAAGAAAGCGGCATGAACCTCAAGGGTGACCCGCTGGCCATGCAGCGCCTGAAAGAAGCCGCTGAGAAAGCCAAGATCGAACTGTCTTCGAGCAATTCGACCGACGTGAACCTGCCGTACATCACTGCAGACGCTACCGGTCCTAAGCACTTGAACGTGAAAATCTCCCGCGCCAAGCTGGAAGCGCTGGTAGAAGACCTGGTTCAACGCACCATCGAGCCTTGCCGCATTGCGCTGAAAGACTCGGGTATCGACGTTGGCGCGATCAACGACGTGATCCTGGTGGGCGGTCAGACCCGTATGCCACTGGTTCAGAAGCTGGTTACCGAGTTCTTCGGTAAAGAAGCGCGTAAAGACGTGAACCCGGACGAAGCAGTTGCCATGGGTGCTGCCATCCAGGGTGCGGTATTGGCCGGCGACGTGAAAGACGTTCTGCTGCTGGACGTAAGCCCGCTGACCCTGGGTATCGAAACCATGGGCGGCGTGATGACTGCGCTGATCGAGAAAAACACCACGATTCCTACCAAGAAATCGCAAGTGTTCTCGACTGCCGACGACAACCAGGGCGCCGTGACCATTCACGTGCTGCAAGGTGAGCGTAAGCAAGCCGGTCAGAACAAGTCCCTGGGCAAGTTCGACCTGGCCGAGATTCCACCAGCACCACGTGGCGTGCCACAAATTGAAGTGACCTTCGACATCGACGCCAACGGCATTCTGCACGTAGGCGCCAAAGACAAGGCCACCGGCAAGACTCAGTCGATCGTGATCAAGGCTAACTCGGGTCTGTCCGAGGAAGAAATCCAGCAGATGATCCGTGACGCTGAAGCCAACGCTGACGAAGACCGCAAGTTCGAAGAGCTGGCCGCTGCCCGTAACCAGGGTGATGCACTGGTTCACTCGACTCGCAAAATGATCGCTGATGCTGGCGACAAAGTGACTGCCGAAGAGAAAACTGCAATCGAAGCCGCAGTAGTTGCCCTGGAAGCCGCCGTTAAAGGCGACGACAAGGCTGCTATCGAAGCCAAGGTTGAAGAGCTGTCGAAAGTCTCTGCGCCAGTGGCTCAGAAAATGTACGCCGAACAAGGCCAGCCGGCTGACGGTGCTGCACACCAGGCAGAACCTGAAGCCAAGCACGACGACGTTGTCGATGCCGAGTTCGAAGAAGTCAAAGACCAGAAGTAACTTGGTCGCCCGGTTGACCGCTCACAAGCGGTGACTGGTAGGATGTCGCCGCGCGGGAGCTTGCTCCCGCGTTGGCGTGTCTGGGGTACGCGAATTTTTACAGCATGCGACAACGCTCGGATGCTGGCGGTGTGATCGGGAATGCTCCTGCTTTCCGGACGACAGTCACCGCGTTTTTGGCCGGTTTCCGGTTGAAAGCAGTAACGACCAGGATCGTTGAATTGACGTGAGTTGGGTCCGGGCCTGTATTGGGGCTCAACGAGTTTGGCAAGGCTCAGGAGGGTTTTGCCGGACGTCCTTAAGAGTGCAAAGACTTATGGCAAAGCGTGACTATTACGAAGTGTTGGGTGTGGAGCGCGGCTCCAGCGAGGCGGACCTGAAAAAGGCTTACCGTCGCCTGGCAATGAAGCACCACCCGGACCGTAATCCGGATAGCAAAGAATCCGAAGAGCTGTTCAAAGAGGCCAATGAGGCCTACGAATGCCTGTGTGATCCGAACAAGCGCGCCGCTTACGACCAGTATGGCCATGCCGGTGTCGACCCAAGCATGGGTGGCGGCGGTGCCGGTTTCGGCGGGCAGAACTTCTCCGATATTTTCGGTGACGTGTTCAGCGACTTCTTTGGCGGCGGCCGCGGTGGCCAGCGTGGCGGTGCCCAGCGTGGCAGCGACCTGCGTTACACCCTGGAACTGAACCTGGAAGAAGCGGTGCGTGGCACCAGCGTCAATATCCGTGTTCCGACGCTGGTCAATTGCAAGCCGTGCGACGGTTCGGGCGCCAAGAAAGGCTCCTCGCCGATCACTTGCCCGACTTGCGGCGGTATCGGCCAGGTACGCATGCAGCAAGGCTTCTTCTCGGTGCAGCAAACCTGCCCGCGCTGCCACGGTCAGGGCAAGATCATTTCCGATCCGTGCGACTCGTGCCACGGCGAAGGGCGTGTCGAAGAGTACAAGACCCTCTCGGTGAAAGTGCCGGCGGGTGTTGATACCGGCGACCGCATTCGTCTGTCGGGCGAAGGCGAGGCGGGCACTCAGGGCGGCCCGACGGGCGACCTGTATGTGGTGATCAATGTGCGCGAGCACTCGATCTTCCAGCGCGACGGCAAGCATCTGTTCTGTGAAGTGCCGATCAGCTTTGTCGATGCGGCCCTGGGAGGCGAGCTTGAGATTCCGACGCTGGACGGTCGGGTCAAGCTGAAGATCCCTGAGGGTACGCAGACCGGCAAGCAATTCCGTATCCGTGGCAAAGGCGTTGCGCCGGTGCGCGGTGGCGGTGCTGGTGACCTGATGTGCCGTGTGGCGGTAGAGACGCCGGTGAACCTGGGGCGTCGTCAGCGCGAACTGCTGGAAGAATTCCGCAGCTCCCTGGCCGGCGATGACACTCATTCGCCAAAAACCACCGGCTGGTTCGAAGGCGTGAAGCGCTTCTTCGGCGACCTGTAAGGAAGTGAGTATGCGACGTATCGCGGTGATGGGCGCTGCCGGGCGCATGGGCAAGACCCTGGTCGAGGCCGTGCAGGCGCGCTCGCCGGCCTCCGGGCTGACGGCGGCGATTGTTCGTCCCGGCAGCACCTTGATTGGTGCGGACGCCGGTGAGTTGGCGTCCCTGGGGCGGATCGGCGTTTCGTTGTCCGGCAATCTGGAGCAGGTTGCCGACGAGTTCGACGTGCTGATCGATTTCACCCTGCCGGACGTGATGCTGAAAAACCTGGCGTTCTGCCGCAAGGCGGGCAAGGCCATGGTGATCGGCACAACGGGCCTGAGCGCCGAGCAAAAGCAGCTGCTGGTGGAGGCGGGCAAGGATATTCCAATCGTGTTCGCGGCCAATTTCAGCGTCGGCGTCAATCTGTCGCTGAAGTTGCTCGACATGGCGGCGCGGGTGATGGGTGATGAGGCTGACATCGAGATCATCGAGACTCATCACCGGCACAAGATCGATGCGCCGTCCGGTACGGCATTGCGTATGGGCGAGGCGATTGCCGATGCCCTGGGTCGTGACCTGTCGAAGGTGGCGGTGTATGGCCGTGAAGGTCATACCGGGGCTCGCGCCCACGACACCATCGGTTTTGCCACCGTTCGCGGCGGTGATGTGGTGGGCGATCACACCGTGCTGTTCGCAACCGAGGGTGAGCGTCTTGAGATCACCCACAAGGCGTCTAGCCGCATGACGTTCGCCAAGGGTGCCGTGCGTGCGGCGCTGTGGCTTGAGGGTCGTGCGCCGGCCCTGTACGACATGCGCGACGTGCTGGACCTGCATTAAGAAGTAGCTAAAACGGGGTCTCAGGAATATGCTGAGGCCCCGTTTTTACCCGCTAGGCGACGTCCTGTCGCATTCCCCTGCCTTTAAGGCTCATTAGCGGTGGACCAAAAAAGCCTTTTTCTGTAAGCTACAGCTTTAGTGTGTCCACTAAAAGCGCGCAGAATAATTCAGTGAAGAAGCGGGGTGACGTGTCCATACGTCACTCCGCTTTTTTACAACCTGCGATCGCCCTTTCAGGCTTTATTTACGGGAGGTCTTCTTGACTAAGCCAGCCATACTCGCCCTTGCTGATGGCAGCATTTTTCGCGGCGAAGCCATTGGAGCCGACGGTCAGACCGTTGGAGAGGTGGTGTTCAACACCGCCATGACCGGCTATCAGGAAATCCTTACTGATCCTTCCTACGCCCAACAGATCGTTACCCTGACCTATCCGCACATCGGCAACACCGGTACTACACCGGAAGACGCCGAGTCTGATCGTGTCTGGTCGGCTGGCCTGGTCATTCGTGACCTGCCACTGGTAGCGAGCAACTGGCGTAACACGATGTCCCTGTCCGATTACCTGAAAGCCAACAACGTTGTGGCGATCGCCGGTATCGATACGCGTCGCCTGACACGCATCCTGCGTGAAAAAGGCTCGCAGAACGGCTGCATCATGGCCGGTGACAACATCTCCGAAGAAGCAGCGATCGCAGCGGCCCAAGGTTTCCCTGGCCTGAAAGGCATGGATCTGGCGAAAGTCGTCAGCACCAAGGAAACGTACGAGTGGCGCTCCACCGTCTGGGACTTGAAGACCGACAGCCACGCGACCATCGACGCTTCCGAACTGCCGTACCACGTCGTGGCCTACGACTACGGTATCAAGCACAACATCCTGCGCATGCTGGTCGAGCGCGGTTGCCGCGTGACCGTGGTGCCTGCGCAGACCCCGGCCAACGACGTATTGGCCCTGCAGCCGGACGGCGTGTTCCTGTCCAACGGCCCGGGTGACCCGGAGCCTTGCGACTACGCCATCAAGGCGATCAAGGAAGTGCTGGAAACCGAGATCCCGGTATTCGGCATCTGCCTCGGCCACCAGCTGCTGGCCCTGGCTTCCGGCGCCAAGACCCTGAAAATGGGTCACGGCCACCACGGTGCCAACCACCCGGTGCAGGACCTGGACACTGGGGTCGTGATGATCACCAGCCAGAACCACGGTTTTGCGGTGGATGAAGCGACGCTGCCGGGCAACGTCCGGGCGATTCACAAGTCGCTGTTCGACGGTTCCCTGCAAGGTATCGAGCGCACCGACAAGAGCGCGTTCAGCTTCCAGGGCCACCCTGAAGCAAGCCCGGGCCCGAACGACGTAGCGCCGCTGTTCGACCGTTTCATCAATGAGATGGCCAAGCGACGCTAACTGAGCGGCCTGAGGGCGGCCCGGGAAACCGGCGGCCCCCTCGGGCTCTTCAAAGATTGTTCAAGACGGCTTGCCGACTGACCTGCGGATTTGAGTGACAAACCCATGCCAAAACGTACAGACATAAAAAGCATCCTGATTCTCGGCGCTGGCCCGATCGTGATCGGCCAGGCCTGCGAATTCGACTACTCCGGCGCCCAGGCCTGTAAAGCCCTGCGCGAAGAGGGCTACCGCGTCATCCTGGTGAACTCCAACCCGGCCACCATCATGACCGACCCGGACATGGCCGACGCCACCTACATCGAGCCGATCAAGTGGCAGACCGTTGCCAAGATCATCGAGAAAGAGCGTCCGGACGCACTGCTGCCAACCATGGGTGGCCAGACCGCCCTGAACTGCGCACTGGACCTGGAGCGCGAAGGCGTCCTGGAGAAGTTCGGCGTAGAGATGATCGGCGCCAATGCCGACACCATCGACAAGGCTGAAGACCGTTCGCGTTTCGACAAGGCCATGAAGTCCATCGGCCTTGATTGCCCGCGTTCCGGTATCGCCCATAGCATGGAAGAGGCCAACGCGGTCCTGGAGCGCCTGGGCTTCCCGTGCATCATCCGTCCGTCCTTCACCATGGGCGGCACCGGCGGCGGTATCGCTTACAACCGTGAAGAGTTCGAAGAAATCTGCGCCCGCGGCCTGGACCTGTCTCCGACCAAAGAGCTGCTGATCGACGAATCCCTGATCGGCTGGAAAGAATATGAGATGGAGGTTGTCCGCGATAAGAAGGACAACTGCATCATCGTCTGCTCGATCGAAAACTTCGACCCGATGGGCGTGCACACCGGTGACTCGATCACCGTTGCGCCGGCACAGACCCTGACGGACAAGGAATACCAGATCATGCGTAACGCCTCTTTGGCGGTGCTGCGTGAGATCGGTGTGGAAACCGGTGGCTCCAACGTCCAGTTCGGCATCTGCCCGGACACTGGCCGCATGGTTGTGATCGAGATGAACCCGCGCGTATCGCGTTCTTCGGCGCTGGCATCGAAAGCTACCGGCTTCCCGATTGCGCGCATCGCCGCCAAGCTGGCGATCGGTTACACCCTGGACGAGCTGCAGAACGAAATCACCGGCGGCGCAACGCCAGCTTCCTTCGAGCCGTCGATCGATTACGTCGTCACCAAGCTGCCACGTTTCGCTTTCGAGAAATTCCCGAAAGCCGACGCCCGCCTGACCACTCAGATGAAGTCGGTCGGTGAAGTCATGGCCATCGGCCGGACCTTCCAGGAGTCCCTGCAGAAAGCCCTGCGCGGCCTGGAAGTGGGCGTTTGCGGTCTGGACGAGAAGCTCGACCTGAGCAACCCGGAAAGCATGAGCGTGCTCAAGCGCGAGCTGACCGTGCCGGGTGCCGAGCGTATCTGGTACGTGGCCGATGCTTTCCGCGCCGGCATGACCGTCGAAGACATCTTCGGCATGAACATGATCGACCCGTGGTTCCTGGTGCAGATCGAAGATCTGATCAAGGAAGAAGAGAAGGTCAAGACCCTCGGTCTGTCCTCCATCGACCGCGACCTGATGTTCCGCCTCAAGCGCAAAGGTTTCTCCGACATGCGTCTGGCCAAGCTGCTGGGCGTGACCGAGAAGAACCTGCGCACCCATCGCCACAAGCTGGACATCTTCCCGGTCTACAAGCGCGTTGATACCTGTGCGGCCGAGTTCGCCACCGACACCGCATACATGTACTCCACCTACGAGGAAGAGTGCGAAGCCGCGCCGTCGGGCCGCGACAAGATCATGATCCTGGGCGGCGGTCCAAACCGTATCGGCCAAGGCATCGAGTTCGATTATTGCTGCGTACACGCCGCTCTCGCCCTGCGCGAAGACGGGTACGAGACCATCATGGTCAACTGCAACCCGGAAACTGTTTCTACTGACTACGACACTTCCGACCGTCTGTACTTCGAGCCGGTAACGCTGGAAGACGTACTGGAAATCTGCCGTGTCGAGAAGCCAAAAGGCGTGATCGTCCAGTACGGCGGCCAAACCCCGTTGAAACTGGCGCGCGCACTTGAAGCTGCTGGCGTGCCGATCATCGGTACCAGCCCTGACGCTATCGACCGCGCCGAAGACCGTGAGCGCTTCCAGCAGATGGTTGAGCGCCTGAACCTGCGTCAGCCGCCAAACGCCACTGTGCGCAGCGAAGACGAAGCGATCCGCGCGGCCAGCAAGATTGGTTACCCGCTGGTGGTGCGTCCGTCCTACGTACTGGGCGGCCGGGCGATGGAAATCGTCTACGAAGAAGACGAACTCAAGCGTTACCTGCGTGATGCGGTGAAAGTGTCCAACGACAGCCCGGTGCTGCTGGACCACTTCCTCAACTGCGCCATCGAGATGGACGTGGATGCGGTCTGCGACGGCACCGACGTGGTGATCGGCGCGATCATGCAGCACATCGAACAGGCTGGCGTTCACTCCGGTGACTCCGCTTGCTCGCTGCCGCCCTACTCGCTGCCTGCACACATCCAGGACGAGATGCGCGAACAGGTCAAGAAAATGGCCCTGGAGCTGGGCGTGGTCGGCCTGATGAACGTACAGTTGGCGCTGCAAGGCGAAGACATCTACGTCATCGAAGTCAACCCGCGCGCCTCGCGTACCGTGCCGTTTGTTTCCAAGTGCATCGGTGTTTCCCTGGCAATGATTGCTGCCCGTGTGATGGCCGGTAAGACCTTGAAGGAAATCGGCTTCACCAAGGAAATCATTCCGAACTTCTACAGTGTGAAAGAGGCGGTGTTCCCATTCGCCAAATTCCCTGGTGTGGACCCGATCCTGGGCCCGGAGATGAAGTCCACCGGTGAAGTGATGGGCGTGGGCGATACCTTCGGTGAAGCATTCGCCAAAGCCCAGATGGGCGCCAGCGAAGTGTTGCCTACCGGCGGTACTGCGTTCATCAGCGTACGCGATGATGACAAGCCACTGGTTGCAGGTGTGGCCCGTGATCTGATCAACTTGGGCTTCGAAGTCGTGGCCACTGCCGGGACCGCCAAGCTGATCGAGGCTGCCGGCCTGAAAGTGCGTCGCGTGAACAAGGTGACGGAAGGCCGTCCACACGTGGTCGACATGATCAAGAATGACGAAGTCACCCTGATCATCAACACCACCGAAGGTCGCCAGTCGATCGCGGACTCCTACTCCATTCGTCGTAACGCCTTGCAGCACAAGATCTACTGCACCACCACCATTGCTGCTGGCGAAGCTATCTGCGAAGCGCTGAAGTTCGGTCCTGAAAAAACCGTGCGTCGCTTGCAGGATCTACACGCAGGATTGAAGGCATGATCAAATACCCAATGACCGTCCAGGGCGCAAAAGCCCTGGAAGAAGAGCACGCCCACCTGACCAAGGTCGTCCGTCCAAAGCTAAGCCAGGACATCGGTACGGCCCGGGAATTGGGTGACCTGAAGGAAAACGCTGAATACCATGCTGCCCGCGAGCAGCAAGGTATGGTCGAGGCACGGATCCGTGACATCGAAGGCCGCTTGCAGAATTCGGTGGTTATCGACGTCACGACCATCCCGCATACCGGCAAGGTGATTTTCGGCACCACCGTGGAAATCGCCAACGTCGAGACTGACGAAAGCGTGGTGTACCACATCGTGGGTGAAGACGAGGCCGACTTCAAACTCGGCAAGATCTCCGTCGGTTCGCCGCTGGCCCGCGCCTTGATTGCCAAGGAGGAGGGTGACGTGGTGGCCGTCAAGACGCCTGGTGGCGTGATCGAGTACGAGATTGTCGAAGTTCGTCACATCTGAAAGACGGCGCCCGCTTCGTGCGGGCGCCATGCTTTGGCAGTTTGCCCAGATGCTTTGGGTTGGCGGCCTATGGCTGTTACATATTGGTGTGCTGCCGGCGCTGGGCCTGATTGGCCTGGCACCGTTGCTGATCGATGAGGTCAGCGGATTATTAAGCGCGTTGCTGGTAGGTTTTGCAGCGGCGTGTGTGACGCTTCAGGCGCTGGTGCTGATCAAGGCCGAAGGCTTGGGGAGTCTGTGGCGGGATATTCGCGGGCAACTGCTGTTGATGGCGCTGTATGCGTGCGCAATGTTTTGCGTGGTGCGCATCTTTCTGCCGGAGGCGTTGCGCTGGCAGCTGTTCAGCTATCTTGTGCTAGGGTTTTCCGGGTTGGTGCTGGTTGTACAGCCGGCGCCAGGATGGAGTGGCAGGGCGTGCGAAGCACGCCCGTGACCCTTGTTTCACTTGAAGCGGTGTACGTTCGACAGTTGCTTGTTGGCGCTGAAGTTCTTGCGATACAGCAGCGCCATCTTGCCGATGACCTGAACCAGGTCCGCTTTGCCAGCCTTGCACAGTTCTGCAATAGCTGCCAGGCGCGCCTCGCGATCAAGGATGCTGACCTTGATCTTGATTAGCTCGTGATCGCCCAATGCGCGTTCAAGTTCGGCTAACACACCTTCAGTCAAACCGTTGTCAGCCACAATCAAAACTGGTTTCAGATGGTGGCCAATGGATTTGTACTGTTTCTTCTGCTCTTGAGTGAGCGGCATAATCTGACCCCTGCGTCTGATCTTGTAAAAAGCGGCGGCCAGTTTACCCGAGCGAGTCCGGGACCGCCCAGTTAATCACGACCCGTTTTACTTTCGAGGTGGCCCGTGGCCCGTTCCAAAACTAGCCTTAAGTGGCTGCAAGAGCATTTCAACGACCCTTACGTCAAAATGGCGCAAAAGGATGGCTACCGTTCCCGGGCCAGCTACAAACTGCTG
This sequence comes from Pseudomonas sp. C6002, assembly GCF_013385805.1. Taxonomy (NCBI): domain Bacteria; kingdom Pseudomonadati; phylum Pseudomonadota; class Gammaproteobacteria; order Pseudomonadales; family Pseudomonadaceae; genus Pseudomonas; species Pseudomonas sp. C6002. The sequence goes on from NZ_JACAPH010000024.1 coordinate 87,963, forward strand.
GAGATCCAGGAAAAGGACAAGCTGATCCGTCCTGGCATGAGCGTTATCGACCTGGGTGCCGCCCCGGGTGGCTGGTCCCAGGTGACCAGTCGTCTGATTGGTGGACAAGGCCGTTTGATCGCTTCCGACATCCTGGAAATGGACAGCATCCCTGACGTGACCTTTGTTCACGGCGATTTTACCCAGGACGAAGTGCTGGCACAGATCCTTGAGGCCGTCGGAAATTCGCAGGTAGACCTTGTGATTTCCGATATGGCCCCCAATATGAGTGGATTACCGGCTGTTGATATGCCGCGAGCCATGTTCCTGTGCGAATTGGCACTGGACCTGGCAGGACGGGTACTGCGTCCGGGTGGTGACTTCCTGGTCAAGGTCTTCCAGGGTGAAGGCTTCGACGAGTATCACAAGAACATCCGCAAACTGTTCGACAAGGTACAGACACGCAAGCCTGACTCTTCCCGGGACAGGTCTCGCGAGCAGTATTTGCTGGGTCGCGGCTTCCGTGGCATTGAAGGCGCTGCCAGTGAAGAGCGTTTTTGAGAAATTTGACGGAGGCGATAGGTTTTTTTATATCGCTTTCGTCACGAAGCTTTACGAATATTGTGTAGTCAAAGTTTCACAAAGGGTTACAGACGGCGCCTGCCAGAGTTGTAGGTAATGTAGTAAGTTAGGCCGGTGAATATCATGCGAAGCACGCGCCAGTAGCGGAGCTTGCTTCAGAGGGTAGTTAATTGAACGATATGGCAAAGAATCTGATCCTGTGGTTGATCATCGCGGCTGTCCTCGTGACGGTGATGAACAACTTCTCCAGCCCTAACGAGCCGCAGACCCTCAACTATTCCGACTTCATCCAGCAAGTTAAGGATGGCAAGGTCGAGCGCGTAGCAGTTGATGGCTACGTGATTACCGGCAAGCGCAACGATGGCGACAGCTTCAAGACCATCCGTCCGGCAATCCAGGACAATGGCCTGATCGGCGACCTGGTGGATAACCACGTGGTTGTCGAAGGCAAGCAGCCTGAGCAGCAGAGCATCTGGACCCAGCTCCTGGTGGCCAGCTTCCCGATACTGGTGATTATCGCCGTGTTCATGTTCTTCATGCGCCAGATGCAAGGTGGTGCGGGAGGCAAGGGCGGGCCGATGAGCTTCGGCAAGAGCAAGGCGCGCCTGCTTTCCGAAGATCAGGTGAAAACCACCCTGGCTGACGTTGCCGGTTGCGACGAAGCCAAGGAAGAAGTGGGCGAACTGGTTGAGTTCCTACGCGATCCGGGCAAGTTCCAGCGCCTGGGTGGCCGTATTCCTCGCGGTGTGCTGATGGTTGGCCCGCCAGGTACCGGTAAAACCCTGTTGGCCAAGGCCATTGCCGGCGAAGCCAAAGTCCCTTTCTTTACCATTTCCGGTTCCGACTTCGTCGAAATGTTCGTCGGTGTAGGTGCCAGCCGTGTTCGCGATATGTTCGAACAGGCCAAGAAGCACGCTCCGTGCATCATCTTCATCGATGAAATCGACGCCGTTGGTCGCCATCGTGGCGCCGGCATGGGCGGCGGTCATGATGAGCGTGAGCAGACGCTTAACCAGTTGCTGGTTGAGATGGACGGCTTTGAAATGAACGACGGCATCATCGTGATCGCTGCAACCAACCGTCCAGACGTACTCGACCCCGCTTTGCTGCGTCCGGGCCGTTTTGACCGTCAGGTCGTTGTCGGGTTGCCAGACATCCGTGGTCGTGAGCAGATCCTGAAAGTACACATGCGCAAAGTGCCAATGGGCGACGACGTGGCTCCGGCCGTGATTGCCCGTGGTACTCCAGGCTTCTCCGGTGCCGACCTTGCCAACCTGGTGAACGAGGCGTCGCTGTTTGCCGCCCGTACCGGCAAGCGCATCGTTGAAATGAAGGAGTTCGAGCTGGCGAAAGACAAGATCATGATGGGCGCCGAGCGCAAATCCATGGTCATGTCCGAGAAAGAGAAGCAGAACACCGCTTATCATGAAGCCGGTCACGCCATTGTTGGTCGCGTTGTGCCTGAGCATGACCCGGTCTATAAGGTATCGATCATTCCTCGTGGCCGGGCGCTGGGCGTCACCATGTTCCTGCCGGAAGAGGATCGCTACAGCCTCTCCAAGCGTGCCTTGATCAGCCAGATCTGCTCGCTGTATGGCGGCCGGATCGCCGAAGAGATGACCCTGGGCTTCGACGGTGTTACCACCGGTGCCTCCAACGACATCATGCGTGCCAGCCAGATTGCGCGGAACATGGTGACCAAGTGGGGTCTGTCGGAGAAACTCGGTCCTTTGATGTATGCCGAGGAAGAAGGCGAAGTATTCCTGGGTCGCGGTGGTGGTGGTCAAGCTGCCAGCTTCTCCGGCGAGACAGCCAAGCTGATCGACTCCGAGGTGCGCAGCATCATTGACCAGTGCTACGGCACGGCCAAGCAGATCCTCACCGACAACCGCGACAAGCTCGACGCCATGGCTGATGCCCTGATGAAGTACGAGACCATTGATGCCGAGCAGATTGACGACATCATGGCCGGTCGTACGCCTCGCGAGCCTCGCGATTGGGAAGGTGGTTCGGGTACTTCGGGCACGCCGCCAGTGGTACAGAACGAACGCCCTGAAGCCCCGATCGGCGGCCCTGCTGCTGACCATTAAGGTTTGAAATGACTTCTGCGTTGTCCTCGACCCGGTTGCCTTGCGGCAGCCGGGTTCTTGATTTGGCCCATACACACGTTATGGGCATTCTTAATGTAACCCCTGATTCCTTTTCCGATGGTGGTCGCTTCAGTCAGCTTGATGTTGCGTTGCGCCATGCGGAAGCGATGGTGGCTGCCGGTGCGACTCTGATTGACGTCGGTGGCGAATCAACCCGGCCCGGCGCGCGCGCAGTTTCTCCCCTGGAGGAGCTGGAACGGGTTGCTCCGATTGTCGAGCGCGTCCATCAAGAGCTGGACGTCATCATCTCTGTCGACACCTCGACCCCTGCCGTTATGCGCGAAACTGCGCGGCTGGGTGCAGGGTTGATCAACGATGTGCGCTCTTTGCAGCGCGATGGCGCTCTGGATGCGGCCGCCGCGACGGGGCTGCCGGTTTGCCTGATGCATATGCTTGGCGAGCCGGGCACGATGCAGGACGACCCGCATTACGACAATCTGGTCGGTGAAGTGAAAGGCTTCCTTGCTGAGCGCATGGCTCAATGCGCGGCGGCGGGGATTGCTCCCGAGCGGATAATCCTCGACCCGGGATTTGGCTTTGCCAAGACCTTGCAGCACAATTTAAGCCTGTTCAAGCATATGGAATCCCTGCATGCCCTTGGTCGCCCCTTGTTGGTCGGGGTTTCGCGCAAGAGCATGATAGGTCTGGCGTTGAATCGTCCCGTGGGTGAGCGGCTGCATGGCGGCCTGGCACTTGCGGCACTTGCCGTGGTCAAGGGGGCGCGCATCTTGCGCGTGCATGACGTGGCCGAGACGATAGATGTAGTGCGGATGATCGCAGCGGTTGAATCAGCCGAATAAGAATGATGGAGCACTTATGACTAAAAAGTATTTTGGCACCGATGGCATTCGCGGTCGGGTCGGCGAATTCCCGATTACTCCCGATTTCATGCTCAAGCTGGGCTGGGCCGCCGGCATGGCGTTCCGCAGCATGGGGGCCTGCCGTATCCTGGTGGGTAAGGACACGCGTATCTCGGGTTATATGTTTGAGTCTGCGCTGGAGGCAGGTCTGTCTGCTGCCGGCGCTGATGTGATGCTGTTGGGGCCGATGCCTACGCCAGCGATCGCTTACCTGACGCGTACCTTTCATGCTGAAGCCGGTATCGTGATCAGCGCTTCGCACAATCCCCACGATGACAACGGCATCAAGTTCTTCTCAGGCCAGGGCACCAAGCTGCCGGATGAGATCGAGCACATGATCGAAGAGTTGCTGGATGCGCCGATGACCGTCGTCGAATCGAGCAAGCTGGGCAAGGTTTCGCGGATTAACGACGCTTCCGGCCGTTACATCGAGTTTTGCAAAAGCAGTGTGCCTAGCAGCACCAATTTTGCCGGGTTGAAGGTCGTCATCGACTGCGCCCACGGCGCGACGTACAAAGTCGCACCGAGTGTGTTCAAGGAGCTTGGCGCAGACGTTACTGTACTGTCGGCGCAGCCGAACGGCCTGAACATCAACGACAACTGCGGCTCAACCCACATGGGGCAGTTGCAGGCGGCTGTCCTGGCTGAGCATGCCGACTTGGGCATCGCGTTCGATGGTGATGGCGACCGCGTATTGATGGTCGACCACACTGGCGCGATCGTCGATGGCGACGACCTGTTGTTCATCATCGCCCGTGACCTGCATGAGCGTAACAAGCTGCAAGGCGGCGTCGTCGGTACCTTGATGAGCAATCTTGGCCTGGAGCTGGCCCTGGCAGATCTGGGGATCCCGTTTGTGCGCGCCAATGTCGGTGACCGCTACGTGATTGCCGACCTGCTGGAGCGTAATTGGCAGGTGGGTGGCGAAAATTCCGGTCATATCGTCTGCTTCCAGCACACGACTACCGGGGATGCGATCATTGCGGCGCTGCAGGTGCTGCTGGCGCTGCGTCGCCGTGAAGAAAGCCTGGCCCAGGCGCGGCAGGCGTTGCGCAAGTGCCCGCAAGTGCTGCTCAACGTGCGCTTTGCAGGCGGTGACAACCCTATCGAGCATCCGGCTGTCAAAGAGGCCAGTGAGCGCGTGACTGCCGCCATGGCGGGGCGTGGTCGGGTCTTGCTGCGCAAGTCGGGTACCGAGCCTTTGGTGCGTGTAATGGTCGAGGGCGAGGACGAAACACAGGTTCGCGGCTATGCCGAAGAGCTGGCAAAACTGGTAACTGAAGTTTGCGCCTGAATTCGGCTTGCCAGTGATGATGTGGTTGGGTAACATCTGCGCCCACTTTGACCGACGAGGTACAGCATGCGTCGCACTATGGTAGCTGGTAACTGGAAGATGCACGGTACCCGCGCCAGTGTCGCTGAGCTGATCAATGGCCTTCGTCATTTGGCCTTGCCTAGCGGTGTTGATGTCGCGGTATTCCCGCCTTGCTTGTATATCAATCAAGTGATTGATGGCTTGAAAGGCAAGTCGATCCAGGTCGGCGCGCAGAACTCTGCGGTGGAATCCATGCAAGGTGCGTTGACCGGTGAGATTGCACCGAGTCAGCTGGTTGATGCGGGTTGCTCCCTGGTGCTTGTTGGGCACTCCGAGCGCCGCCAGATCATGGGCGAGCGTGATGGGACACTCAATCGCAAATTCGCGGCGGCACAGGCTTGCGGCTTGGTTCCGGTGTTGTGCATAGGGGAGACCCTTGAGCAGCGTGAGTCCGGTAAAACTCTTGAGGTTGTCGGGCGTCAGCTGGGCAGCATCATCGAGGAGCTGGGAGTCGGTGCCTTTGCAAATGCAGTAATTGCTTACGAGCCGGTCTGGGCCATTGGCACCGGGCTGACTGCTTCGCCGCAACAGGCGCAGGATGTGCACGCAGCCATCCGCGCGCAGTTGGCGGCAGAGAATTCTGAGGTCGCACGAGGTGTGCGGCTTCTATACGGCGGCAGCGTGAAGGCGGCCAATGCGGTCGAACTGTTCGGCATGCCGGATATCGATGGGGGGCTCATTGGTGGGGCTTCCCTGAATGCAGATGAGTTCGGTGCGATTTGTCGCGCCGCGGGAAACTGAAAAAATGCTGGAAACAGTCATCGTTGTTTTTCATCTGCTGGGTGCACTGGGCGTAGTTGCTCTGGTTTTGCTGCAGCAGGGTAAAGGTGCGGACGCTGGTGCGTCTTTCGGGGCAGGTGCTTCAAATACTGTGTTCGGAAGCCAAGGTTCCTCTACCTTTCTTAGTAAGTTTACTGCTATACTTGCCGCCGGTTTCTTCATAACCAGCTTGGGGTTAGGTTACTTTGCTAAAGAGAAAGCTCATGTGCTGACTCAGGTAGGTCTCCCAAACCCAGCAGTGTTGGAAGTACCAAAAGCAAAACCGGCTTCTGATGATGTCCCGGTGCTTCAAGAGCAAAAGTCGGCTACTCCAGCGACTGACGTACCTCCAGCTCAAGAGCAGAAGTAAGAAGGTTGTAAACGCTGTATTGCCGAGGTGGTGGAATTGGTAGACACGCAACCTTGAGGTGGTTGTGCCCATAGGGTGTAGGGGTTCGAGTCCCCTTCTCGGTACCAATTATCAGGAGAGCCCGCTGTTGCGGGCTTTCTTGTAGGTGGAAGGTTACATTGACCCTGTAAGGGATCGGTCGTATACTTCCGCCCCAGCTTTGTCGCGGGGTGGAGCAGTCTGGTAGCTCGTCGGGCTCATAACCCGAAGGTCGTCGGTTCAAATCCGGCCCCCGCAACCAGTTTTAGCGGAGCCCCTTTTAAGGGGCTTTTTGTTAGCTGGACACTTTCAACGCCGCTGTTCGACGGCGTTTCAAGGATGGGCGTTTCGCCCATTTTTTTATTTTGCACAGCATGCACATACATGCACGAGGGGGTTCAGGTGTCGAGCAAGCTAGAAGAGTTGCAGGCCTTGTTGGCCCCGGTGGTCGTGGCCCTAGGCTATGAATGCTGGGGTATTGAGTTTTCGGCTCAAGGTCGCCACTCAATGTTGCGCGTTTATATCGATAAAGAGGGCGGCGTGCTGGTGGACGATTGTGCCATTGTCAGCCGTCAGATCAGCGGTGTCCTGGATGTTGAAGATCCGATCTCCGTTGAATACACCCTCGAAGTTTCCTCGCCTGGCATGGAACGCCCACTGTTCACTATTGATCAGTTTGCAAAATTTGCCGGTGAACAAGTGAAGATCAAGCTGCGCTCTCCCTTTGAAGGGCGACGCAACTTTCAGGGCCTTCTGCGCGGTGTAGAAGAGCAGGACGTCGTGGTGCAGGTAGAAGACCATGAGTTCCTGTTGCCGATCGATATGATCGACAAGGCCAACATTATTCCCAGTTTTGACTGAGACGCGGATCCCGCGGATCCAATGGCTTGCGAAAGGCGAGGCGTACGATGAGCAAAGAAGTACTGCTGGTTGTTGAGTCGGTATCCAATGAAAAGGGCGTACCGGCAAACGTGATTTTTGAAGCGCTGGAGCTGGCCCTGGCCACTGCTACCAAAAAGCGTTTTGAAGACGAAGTTGATCTGCGTGTGGAAATCAACCGCCACACCGGTGCCTACGAGACTTTCCGTCGCTGGACGGTCGTCGAAGAAGCCGATCTTGATGATCCGGCCATCGAAACCTGGCCGAGCAAGGTTGCTGAAACGCATCCGGGCGCCCAGGTCGGTGATGTCGTCGAAGAAAAGATCGAATCCATCGAGTTCGGCCGCATCGCTGCACAGACTGCCAAGCAAGTCATCGTGCAGAAGGTCCGCGAAGCCGAGCGCGCTCAAGTCGTTGACGCTTATCGCGAGCGTCTGGGGGAAATCATCTCCGGCACCGTGAAAAAAGTCACTCGCGACAACGTGATCGTCGACCTGGGTAACAACGCTGAAGCGTTGCTGGCCCGCGAAGACATCATTTCCCGCGAAACTTTCCGGGTTGGCGTGCGCTTGCGTGCGCTGCTCAAGGAAATCCGCACCGAGAACCGCGGCCCTCAGTTGATCCTGTCGCGTACCGCGCCGGAAATGCTGATCGAGCTGTTCCGCATCGAAGTGCCGGAAATTGCCGAAGGCCTGATCGAAGTCATGGCTGCGTCCCGCGATCCGGGTTCACGCGCCAAGATCGCGGTCCGCTCCAAGGACAAACGCATCGACCCGCAAGGCGCTTGCATTGGTATGCGCGGTTCGCGCGTCCAGGCAGTGTCGGGCGAATTGGGCGGTGAGCGTGTGGACATCGTCCTGTGGGACGATAACCCTGCGCAGTTCGTGATCAACGCAATGTCGCCTGCTGAAGTGGCGGCAATTATCGTTGACGAGGATGCCCATGCAATGGACATCGCCGTTGGCGCAGACAATCTGGCTCAGGCCATCGGTCGCGGTGGTCAGAACGTACGTTTGGCCAGCCAGTTGACCGGCTGGACCCTGAACGTGATGACCGAATCGGACATCCAGGCTAAGCAGCAAGCAGAAACCGGTGACATCCTGCGCAACTTCATCGACGAGCTGGAAGTCGACGAAGACCTGGCACAGGTGCTGGTAGATGAAGGCTTCACCAGCCTGGAAGAGATTGCCTACGTACCGTTGGAAGAAATGCTCAACATCGACGGCTTTGACGAAGACACCGTCAACGAGCTTCGCGCTCGGGCCAAGGATCGTTTGTTGACTAAAGCCATCGCTACTGAGGAAAAGCTGGCAGACGCCCATCCGGCCGAAGACCTGCTCTCGCTTGAGGGTATGGACAAGGATTTGGCGATGGAACTGGCGGTGCGCGGCGTAATTACCCGCGAAGACCTGGCCGAGCAGTCTATTGACGACCTGCTCGACATCGACGGCATTGACGATGATCGTGCCGGCAAGTTGATCATGGCCGCCCGAGCCCATTGGTTCGAGTAATTAGGCGCGGCCTGAGGAGAGAAGTGCATGACGCAAGTCACGGTGAAACAACTGGCCGATGAGGTCAAAACACCGGTAGAGCGCCTGTTGCAGCAGATGCGTGAGGCAGGTCTGCCGCACACCGCCGCCGATGAAGGTGTGAGCGATAGTGAGAAGCAGTCTTTGCTGACTCACTTGAAGAGCAGCCACAAGGCGAAAGTGGAAGAACCGCGCAAGATTACATTGCAGCGCAAAACCACCAGCACCCTGCGTGTTGCTGGCAGCAAGAGCATCAGCGTTGAAGTACGCAAGAAGAAAGTCTTCGTACAGCGCAGCCCGGAAGAAATCGAAGCCGAGCGCAAACGCGAACTGGAAGAACGTCGCGCAGTAGAAAATGCTGCTCGTCAGAAGGCTGAAGAAGAAGCCAAGCGTCGCGCCGAAGAAGAAGCGCGTCGCCAGCCTGCTGCTGCGCAACCTGCTAACGCTGAGGCCGTTGCTGCGCCTAGCGCGCCTGTTGAAGCTGTTCGTGAGGCCGCTCCGGTTGCCGCCGCGCCAGCTCCTGCAGCCGACGCTCGCAAACGCGAAGAACCTCGCCGCCCGGACAAACCACGTGCCGACGATAACAATCGTCGTGGCAGTGGCGATGGTGAGCGCAAAAACGCTCCACATCGTGCTTCGGTCAAAGAGAAGGCGCCAGCGCCACGCGTTGCCCCACGTACTACCGACGAAGAAAGCGACAGCTTCCGTCGCGGTGGTCGCGGCAAGGCCAAGCTGAAGAAGCGCAACGCCCACGGTTTCCAGAGCCCAACCGGCCCTGTCGTGCGTGATGTGCAGATCGGCGAGACCATCACTGTTGGCGACCTCGCCAATCAGATGTCGGTCAAGGCTGCTGAAATCATCAAGTTCATGTTCAAACTGGGTACCCCAGCGACCATCAACCAGGTACTGGACCAGGAAACTGCCCAACTGGTTGCTGAGGAGCTGGGCCACAAAGTGACCCTGGTCAGCGACACCGCCCTGGAAGATTCCCTGGCCGAGTCCCTGAAGTTTGAAGGCGAGACTTTCTCCCGTGCGCCAGTCGTGACCGTAATGGGCCACGTTGACCATGGTAAGACCTCGCTGCTCGACTATATCCGTCGTGCCAAGGTAGCTGCAGGCGAAGCCGGCGGCATCACCCAGCACATCGGTGCATACCACGTTGAAACCGAACGCGGCATGGTCACCTTCCTCGACACCCCTGGTCACGCCGCGTTTACCGCCATGCGTGCCCGTGGTGCCAAGGCGACTGACATCGTGATCCTGGTAGTTGCGGCGGACGACGGCGTAATGCCGCAGACCATTGAAGCTGTCCAGCACGCTAAAGCCGCTGGTGTTCCTCTGGTTGTTGCAGTGAACAAAATCGACAAGCCGGGCGCCGATCTCGATCGCATCCGTAGCGAACTGTCGGTTCACGGCGTGACTTCCGAAGAGTGGGGCGGTGATACGCCATTCGTTTCGGTTTCGGCGAAAGTCGGTACCGGTGTAGACGAACTGCTCGAAGCTGTCCTGCTGCAAGCCGAAGTTCTTGAACTGAAAGCAACTCCATCGGCCCCGGGTCGTGGTGTTGTGGTTGAATCGCGTCTCGACAAGGGGCGTGGCCCGGTTGCAACCGTTCTGGTTCAAGACGGTACCCTGCGCCAAGGCGACATGGTCCTGGTCGGTTCGAACTATGGCCGTGTACGTGCCATGCTCGACGAGAACGGCAAGCCAATCAAGGAAGCCGGTCCTTCCATCCCTGTCGAGATCCTCGGCCTGGACGGTACCCCGGACGCTGGCGACGAGATGAGCGTGCTGTCGGACGAGAAGAAAGCCCGTGAAGTGGCTCTGTTCCGTCAAGGCAAGTTCCGCGAAGTCAAGCTGGCCCGTGCTCACGCCGGCAAGCTGGAAAACATCTTCGAGAACATGGGCCAGGCAGAGAAGAAGACGCTTAACATCGTCCTCAAATCTGACGTTCGTGGTTCCCTCGAAGCGTTGAACGGCGCCTTGAATGGCCTGGGTAACGACGAAGTGCAAGTGCGTGTGGTCGGCGGCGGTGTCGGTGGTATCACCGAATCCGATGCCAACCTGGCGCTGGCCTCCAACGCTGTACTGTTCGGCTTCAACGTGCGTGCCGATGCTGGCGCACGGAAGATCGTCGAGCAGGAAGGCCTGGACATGCGTTACTACAACGTCATCTACGACATCATCGAAGACGTCAAGAAAGCCCTCACCGGCATGCTTGGCAGCGACGTCCGGGAGAACATCCTGGGTGTGGCCGAGGTGCGTGACGTGTTCCGCTCGCCGAAATTCGGCGCGATCGCCGGTTGCATGGTTATCGAAGGTGTTGTGCACCGTAACCGTCCAATCCGTGTACTGCGTGAAGACATCGTTATCTTCGAAGGCGAGCTGGAATCCCTGCGCCGCTTCAAGGATGACGCTTCCGAAGTACGTGCCGGCATGGAATGCGGTATTGGCGTCAAGAGCTACAACGACGTCAAGGCGGGTGACAAGATCGAAGTCTACGAGAAGGTCCAGGTTGCTCGCAGCCTCTAACTCGCGTACTTCAAGGGCCACGCAGCGCCCGGGCATGCAAATGCCCGGCGCTCTGTCCGGACTCTAAACGCAACGCCCGGTCTGGCTTTTGTCAGGCCGGGCGTTTGCCGCTTTCAGACCCCACGGGTTTCACCGTGTGGCAGCAACAGGTAACAAGACATGGCAAAAGAATACAGCCGTACCCAACGTATCGGCGATCAGATGCAGCGTGAGCTGGCACAGCTGATCCGTCGTGAAGTAAAAGACCCACGTGTTGGCCTGGTCACCATCACCGCCGTTGAAGTCAGCCGTGACGTTGGTCACGCCAAGATCTTCATCACCGTGATGGGCCAGGACAACAGCGAAGAAATCGCGCAAAGCATCAAGGTGCTCAACTCCGCCGCAGGTTTCCTGCGTATGCAGTTGGCCCGTGAAATGAAGCTGCGCAGCGTTCCTCAGTTGCACTTCCACTACGACGAAAGCGTCGTGCGTGGCGCGCACCTGTCGGCACTGATCGAGCGGGCCGTGGCTGAAGACAATCAGCACCCGGAATCCGCCACGCCTGAAGACGCCAAGGAGTAATCGGTGGCTCAGGTCAAACGTATCCGTCGTAATGTCAGCGGCATCATTCTGCTCGACAAGCCCATTGGTTTTACCTCCAATGCGGCGTTGCAGAAGGTTCGCTGGCTGCTCAATGCCGAGAAGGCAGGGCACACCGGCAGCCTCGACCCCTTGGCCACCGGCGTGTTGCCGTTGTGCTTCGGCGAGGCCACCAAGTTTTCGCAATACCTGCTCGATTCCGACAAGGGCTACGAGACCCTGATGCAACTGGGCAAGACCACCACCACGGCAGACGCCGAAGGTGATGTTTTGCAGGTTCGCGAGGTGACCGTTGGTCGTGCTGATATCGAAGCTGCCTTACCTGCTTTTCGTGGGCAAATCAGTCAGATACCGCCGATGTACTCGGCTCTCAAGCGTGATGGCCAGCCTCTTTACAAGCTGGCACGTGCAGGGGAAGTGGTGGAGCGCGAACCGCGTTCTGTTACTATTGCGCGCTTGGAATTGCTCGCCGTTGAAGGCGACACTGCCCGGTTGGCGGTGGACTGCAGCAAAGGCACCTATATCCGCACCCTCGTGGAAGATATCGGTGAGCAACTAGGCTGTGGCGCATACGTTGCAGAACTGCGACGCACCCAGGCAGGCCCTTTCACCCTGGCCCAGACGGTCACGCTGGAAGAGCTGGAAGCAGTGCATGCCGAAGGCGGCAACGAAGCGGTTGATCGCTTCCTGATGCCATCGGACAGCGGTTTACTGGATTGGCCATTGCTGCACTTCTCGGAGCACAGCGCGTTCTACTGGCTTAACGGCCAGCCGGTACGTGCACCGGATGCCCCGAAGTTCGGCATGGTGCGGGTACAAGATCACAACGGTCGCTTTATCGGTATCGGTGAAGTGAGCGAAGACGGGCGCATCGCGCCGCGTCGACTGATTCGGTCAGAATGACCGAAACCAGTTTGTGGTAAAAGCGCAGTAGCTTTTACTCAAACTGGAACGAGGGTGGCTGTTAGCAGGCATGGTCACTACTCATTTTTAGATACAGGGATTTGTCCCTGGCCTGTTGAAACTGCCCTTTGGGTGGTTTCCTGAAAAAAAGGATTGCCTCATGGCTCTCGACGTTCAAGAAAAAGCACAAATCGTTGCTGACTATCAGCAAGCTGTTGGTGACACTGGTTCGCCAGAAGTGCAAGTTGCACTGCTGACCCACAACATCAACAAGCTGCAAGGTCACTTCAAGGCCAACGGTAAAGATCACCACTCCCGTCGTGGTCTGATCCGCATGGTAAACCAGCGCCGTAAGCTGCTGGACTACCTGAAAGGCAAGGATCTGGGTCGTTATCAGACTCTGATCGGTCGCCTGGGTCTGCGTCGCTAATAAGCGATTGCGCTAGAGGTTGGTTGGCTGTCGTGTGTCAGTGGGTTTCCCGCTGGCCCATGGCAGGCTTCCAGCCTCAAGTTTTATCTGGATACACGTTTTACCCTGGACAGGCGTTGGGCCGATTCCCGACATTGCCCAAGAATTTCGCAAGAAGACAAGTTCCCCAAGAGCCACAAAGAAGGTAGGACACCGTGAACCCGGTTATCAAAAAATTCCAGTTCGGTCAGTCGACCGTTACCCTCGAGACAGGCCGTATCGCCCGTCAAGCCTCCGGCGCAGTGCTGGTCACCGTTGACGACGACGTCACCGTATTGGTGACCGTTGTAGGCGCCAAGACCGCTGACCCAAGCAAAGGCTTCTTCCCTCTTTCCGTTCACTACCAGGAAAAGACTTACGCTGCAGGTAAGATCCCTGGTGGTTTCTTCAAGCGTGAAGGCCGTCCTTCCGAGAAAGAAACCCTGACTTCCCGACTGATCGACCGTCCGATCCGTCCGCTGTTCCCAGAAGGCTTCATGAACGAAGTGCAGGTTGTCTGCACCGTCGTTTCCACCAGCAAGAAGACCGATCCGGACATCGCTGCGATGATCGGTACCTCGGCGGCCCTGGCCATCTCCGGTATTCCTTTCGATGGCCCGATCGGCGCTGCCCGTGTTGCATTCCACGAAAGCACCGGCTACCTGCTGAACCCGACTTACGAACAACAGAAAGCTTCGAGCCTGGACATGGTCGTTGCCGGTACTTCGGAAGCCGTGTTGATGGTTGAATCGGAAGCCAAAGAGCTGACCGAAGACCAGATGCTGGGCGCTGTACTGTTTGCTCACGACGAGTTCCAGGTTGTGATCAACGCTGTCAAGGAACTGGCCGCTGAAGCTGCCAAGCCAACCTGGACCTGGGCTCCTCAGCCAGAAGCTACCGCACTGCTGGGCGCTATCCGCTCCGAGTTCGGCACCGCTATCTCCGACGCCTACACCATCACCATCAAGGCCGACCGTTACGCTCGCCTGGGTGAGCTGAAGGACCAGGTTGTTGCCAAGCTGTCCGGTGAAGAAGGCCAGCCTTCTTCCAGCGAAGTCAAAGCAGCCTTCGGCGAAATCGAATACCGCACCGTTCGCGAAAACATCGTTAACGGCAAGCCACGTATCGACGGCCGCGACACCCGCACCGTACGTCCGCTGAACATCGAAGTCGGCGTTCTGCCAAAAACCCACGGTTCGGCCCTGTTCACCCGTGGTGAAACCCAGGCCCTGGTTGTTGCAACACTGGGTACTGCCCGTGACGCACAGCTGCTGGACACCCTGGAAGGCGAGAAAAAAGACCCGTTCATGCTGCACTACAACTTCCCTCCGTTCTCGGTAGGTGAGTGTGGTCGCATGGGTGGCGCTGGTCGTCGCGAAATCGGTCACGGCCGTCTGGCCCGTCGTTCGATTGCAGCCATGTTGCCTGCCGCCGACGTGTTCCCGTACACCATTCGTGTTGTGTCGGAAATCACCGAGTCCAACGGTTCCAGCTCCATGGCTTCGGTCTGCGGCGCTTCCCTGGCTCTGATGGATGCCGGCGTTCCGATGAAGGCACCGGTTGCCGGTATCGCCATGGGCCTGGTTAAAGAAGGCGAGAAGTTCGCCATCCTGACCGACATCCTGGGCGACGAAGACCACCTGGGCGACATGGACTTCAAAGTAGCCGGTACCGCCAAAGGTGTTACCGCGCTGCAGATGGACATCAAGATCAAGGGCATCACCGAAGAAATCATGGAAATCGCTCTGGGCCAAGCCCTGGAAGCGCGCCTGAACATCCTCGGTCAGATGAACCAGATCATTGGCCAGTCCCGTACCGAACTGTCGGAAAATGCTCCGACCATGATCGCGATGAAAATCGACACCGACAAAATCCGTGATGTTATCGGTAAAGGCGGCGCGACCATTCGTGCGATCTGTGAAGAGACCAAGGCTTCGATCGACATCGAAGACGACGGCTCGATCAAGATCTTCGGCGAAACCAAGGAAGCGGCTGAAGCGGCACGTCAGCGCGTCCTGGGTATCACTGCTGAAGCCGAGATCGGCAAGATCTACGTCGGTAAGGTTGAGCGCATCGTCGACTTCGGCGCATTCGTCAACATCCTGCCGGGCAAGGACGGTCTGGTTCACATCTCCATGCTGAGCGATGCTCGCGTTGAGAAAGTGACCGACATCCTGAAAGAAGGCCAGGAAGTGGAAGTGCTGGTACTGGACGTGGACAACCGCGGCCGTATCAAGCTGTCCATCAAGGACGTAGCAGCAGCCAAGGCTTCGGGCGTTTAATCACCCCGTCGCTGCAAGCTGAAAAAGGACTCTTCGGAGTCCTTTTTTTATGCCTGCGGGAAAGTGTCGCGAAATCAGGCGTTTAGCCATACCCCAAAAGCCGCAACTTGCATGCAGGCACGTTCGTCTTCATGCAAGTTGCACGATTCCGAAAATCACCTGTTTTCATAACGTGTTGTTTTATAAGGATTTAATTGGCCACGTCGAGTTGGCACACTGTCTGCAATATCCCTGTTAACGCTGCAGCATCAAGGTTTACGTACTGCAGACTTTTAATAAAACAGGAGTTACTCGTATGAAGAAGTTCGCTCTCGCTACTGCTACCGCTCTGACCCTGGCCATGGGTGCTAACGTAGCCTTTGCTCAGACTTCCCAAGCCCCTATGACGCTGGCGGCCGGTGAAGTCACCAAGGCTAAAGAGTCCACTTCGGATACCTGGATCACCACCAAAGTCAAAGCTGACCTGCTGACCGAGAAAGGTATTCCTGGTTCGGACATTAAGGTTGAGACCAACAAAGGTGTGGTTTCCCTGTCCTCGACAGTTGCTATCTCTGACGCTCAGAAAGCTACTGCTGTAGCGATCACCAAGAAAATCAAAGGCGTAACCGCAGTTTCGGCTGACGGCCTGATGGCTGGCGGCGCTACAAAGGCTGATAACGTCGACAAAACCAAAAGCGCAGCTGCTGGTGCCAAAGAGTCCACCTCGGACACTTGGATCACCACCAAAGTGAAAGCTGACCTGGTAACCGAGAAAGGTATTCCTGGCACCGACATCAAAGTCGAAACCAACAAAGGTGTAGTTTCCCTGTCCTCGACCGTCGCAGTGACTGAAGCGCAGAAAACCACCGCGGTGAACATCACCAAGAAAATCAAAGGCGTTAAAGCTGTATCGGCCGACGGCCTGAAAGCAGAGTAACGCTTAACGAATCGCCTGAGCTAGGCGGAGGCGGCCACGAGCGAGTCTAGTTATCCGCTCAATGCACCTCACAGGTTCATGCGACCGACCACACGGATGTGGTCATTACAGGCCCCGGCACTTGTGTCGGGGCCTGTTCTATTGTGGGTAGAAAAGTGGGGAGGTCAGCGAGGCTCTTGTGGCGAGGGGGCTTGCCCCCGTTGGGCTGCGTAGCGGCCCCTTGGTATGACGACGGTGATCCGCCTGAATGACCGCGACGCCCTCATTGGGGCCGCTACGCAGCCCAACGGGGGACAAGCCCCCTCGCCACAGGTGCTCAGCGGGTGCCGGTTTATTCGGCATCCAGATGCATCGGTGTTACCACCCGACCATCTTTCTCCGCTTCCCCAAGGTTTGCATCGATAAAGTAAACCCGCTCATCTTCCAGCTGCGCCTTGTCTACCAGGTAGTCCTTGATCGCGCTGGCGCGGTCCTGGCCCAGTTGGCGCAGCAACACGTCACTGCCACTCCAGAACTTGATCACACCGTCCCGCAGCTTGGCGGTGCGCTCGTCATTGCTCAGGTCTTTCCATTCGGCCGGAGGCTGTTGTTTCAGGCGGGTGCGGTAGATGCCTTCCAGCAGCGGCGCCTTTTCCTTTTCCGGTACTTCAAGCAGCGACGCCTGGGCCGGCACCTTGTCGCCACGGCGCTGGAGGATCTTGTAGTAGTTGTACTGGTATTCGCGTTCCAGCCGTTGTGCGGCCAAAAGCGGGCCGTCACTGCTGGCAGCGGCGGTGCCTTCGATCTCCAGGCGCAGCGCAGGGCGCTCCTTGAGGGCTTTGGCCAGGCTGTCGAGGGCCGACTGGGAATCCTTGCTCAGCTCGCTCGAGCCTGCGGCAAACGACACGTTGCCAAGGTCTTGGGCACCACCACCGCTGATCAGGCCGCCAATGAACTTGAATGGCGCCGTGGCCGCACGTACTACCAGGTTGCGCAGGGTCTGCCAGACAATCGGCATGACGCTGAACTGCGGGTTGTTCAAGTCGCCGGTCACCGGCAGTTCGATCGAGATCTTGCCGTCTGAGTCCTTGAGCAGGGCTATCGCCAGGCGAATCGGCAGGTCCACGGCGTCGGCGCTGTCGACCTTCTCACCCAGTTGCAGTTGCTCGACCACCACCTTGTTTTCGGCCTTCAACTGGCCCTTGGTGATGACGTAATGCAGGTCAAGGTTGAGCCGACCCTTGCGGATGCGGAACCCGGCAAACTTGCCCGAGTATGGCGTCAGGGTGGTCAGTTCGACGCGTTTGAAGCTGGTGGCGATATCCAGTGCGGCCATCGGGTCAAACGGATTCACGCTGCCCTTGATGGTGACCGGTGCATAACGGTCAACCTTGCCCTTGACGTCGACGCTCGCCGGTTTGGCCTGGCGACTGTCAATGGTGCCGATCTGGCCGTTGAGCTGCTGGATGGCCGTGGCGAAGTTCGGGGTCAGGCTGAAGTCGGCGAAGTTGGCCGAGCCGTCGTTGATCGCAATTTGACCAATATGAATGCCCAGGGGCTTCTCTTTGCTGGCCGCAGGTTTCGCCGCGGACTTGCCGGGGCTGTTGGCCGGCTGCGGGATCAGCAGGTCATCGATGTTGGTGGTGCGGTCATCGTTGATCATGAAGCGCGCATAGGGCTGCAACAGGTTGACCTTGTCGATCGACAGGCTGTCGCCATGTTGATAATTCACGCCTTCCAGCACCAGGCGCTGCCACTTGAGGAAGTCGCGGGTCTTCATGGTGTCCAGGGTGTGCAACTGGTCGACCTGGGCCCGGCCGGTCACCTGGAATGCCAGGGGGTCGGTGCTTTTCAGGTTCACGTCGAGGTTGCTGCCGAGCATGCCGCTACGCAGTTCCAGGCGGATAAATGGGCTGATATAGGACTGGGCGACGCGCAGGTCGATGTCTTTGGTGTCCACTTTCAGCTTGGCGCTGACCGGGCTCAGGTTGACCTGGCCGGTCGCCTCGAGCTTGCCTTGTTTGCCTACGCCGGTATCGAGCTTGAGGGTAAAAGGGCTTTGGTTAAGGCTGTCGAAACCCTGCAGGTCAAGGTTCAGCGGCCCGACTTCCAGGGCGACTGCCGGTTTGGCCGAGCGGTCAGCCAGATGCACTTGATAGTCGCGCAGTTGCACGTCCTTGAGCAGCACTTGCCAAGGCTTGCTCGGCGCTGCCGGTGCAGGTTTTGGCGAGTCGGCGGTAGCGGGTGCGGTGGCTGGCTCGGCTGCGGGTGCAGTTGCAGGTTTGCTCGGTTGGCTGGCAAACAGCTTCTGCCAGTCCAGCTGGCCGTCGGCTTCAAGGGCGGCCCAGGTTTCGAGTTTATTACTGCGGATCTTGCCGACGATCACTTGCTGTTTGGCCAGGTCCACGGTGGTTTCGCTGACGTCCAGCTTCTGCAGGCGCGCGAGCGGCCGGCCATCCGGTGCCTTGATCGCAAACGGCGCGACACTCAGGGCGACGTTGGTCAGGTTCAGCTCGGTTTCCTTGGCCAAGCTCAGCTTGTAGTCGGTGCTGAAGTTGAGGATGCCGTCTTCCAGAACCAGCGGCACCGCGTCACGCACATACGGCCACCAGACTTTCATCTTGCCGTCGGTAACCTTGAGTTTGCCCTCGGAGGCGATCGGGATCAGGCTGAAGTTACCGGTCCAGTCGATCTGGCCGCCTTCAGGGCCGGCTGCCACCAGGGTCATGTCGGCGTTGTCATCGGGCAGCGTGCTGAGGTTTTTCAGCTCGAAATCGAGTTTGTCGTAGAGAAACTCGATCGGCTCGCTCGGGCGCAAATCCTGGAAGTGCACATAGCCGCCTGCCAGCTTGATGTTATCGATGCGCAGCGGGAATGGCTTGGCGTTCGGATCGGTTGGTGTCGGTTCGCTGGCCGGGAGTTTGAACAGCTGCGCCAGGTTGAGCTGGCCGGATTTGTCGAACAGCAGCTCGGTCTTGGGCTTGTCGAGTTGTACGTCGGCCAGGTGCAGGGCGCGGGTCCACAGGCTGTCGATCTGCAGGTTGGCATAGAGGCGTTCAAAGGCCACTTGCTCCTTGCCCGGCTCACCGATATTCAGGCCCCACACGGTCAGTTCGAGGCTGAACGGGTTGAGCTCGATACGCTCGACACGCGCCGGCACCGTGGCGTAGTTGGCCAACTGTTGGTTGGCCACGCGAAGGGCAATACCGGGGAGAATCAGGAAGCCCAGCAAGCTGTACAGGGCAAGGGCGGTCAGCAAGGCGCCAGCGGCGCGAATCAATCCTTTGGGCATATGTGACGCCATCTATGTCAATCAAGAGTGCCTTGGAGTATGGCACGGGTTTACGGTTCCGAAGAGCCGGGCCTTTATTACTGCGCCCTGACCCTTTTGGGACAAGTCCTACAGTTGCAGGATCAGGGTCTTCAGCGGTGGTTGCTGGTCGTGGGACGGGAAGTCTGCGCCGGGTGTCATGACCTGCCAGTCGCGCACCGGGCGCCCGGCCTTTTCCGCACAGCGCAGGACCTGGTCACGCCAGTCGTCCATGCCGACTTTCGCCAGGTTGTTGCAGCAGATCAGCACGCCGTTGTCGGCCGTGGCCAGCAGCGCCGGCTTGAGCAGGCTCTGGTAGTCGCGCAGCAGGTCGACGGTGCCGAAGGCGCTCTTGGCCCAGGCGGGCGGGTCGAGCAGTACCAGATCGTATTGACGCTGCTCCAGGCGCGGGTAACTCGGCAGCTTCTGCCCCCGACGCTGGCTGATGGGCAGGCCGGCCAGTTGGCGGATTGCCGGGAAGTAGTCGGACTGGATGAATTCCATCGTCGGCAATTGCGGGTTGAGTTGACCGTTTTCGCGACCGACCGCCAGGTTGCCCTCGGCAAAGTCCAGGTTGCACACCTCACGAGCGCCACCGGCAGCGGCACTCAGGCCTACGCCGCAGGTGTAGGCAAACAGGTTCAGCACGCTTTTGCCGGCGCTGTGTGCCTTGACCCAGCCGCGAGTGTTGCGCAGGTCCAGGAATAACAGCGGGTCTTGCCCGGCATGGCGGCCGCGCACGCGGTAATTGAGGCCCCATTCGTGGCCGACCAGGTCTTCCAGGGCTGCGGGCTCGGCGCGGTACACCGTGTCTTCACGGTCGATGCGCGAGTTGCCCCGGGAGCGGTCGTTGTAGACCAGCAGCAGTTCAAGCCCCAGGTGCTGGTTGATTGCTTGATGCAGGTGCAACAGGTCGTCGCTTTCCAGCGACTGGTGAAAACTCTGCACCAGCAGTTGCGGGCCGTAGCGGTCGATTGTCAGGCCGCCGGCGCCTTCCTGGCTGCCGTGGAACAGGCGATAGCAATCGGTACCTTGTGCATGCAACTCGGCGAGCAGGTCCTGGCGATGATCGAGGGCGGCGCGCAGCGCCTGATTCAAGGAAGACATAGTGCGCGCCTTGCAGAGTAATTGGGGCGCGGGAGTTTAACAGTTATGGCTCCAGCAGGCCCATTCGCCTGTGGGCCCGCTGCACCGAACCATTGCGCATGGCCCAGCGCAACAACGGCGCGCTGCGCCTGACCCCGGCACGAATCATCTGGCGCTGGATCGGGCTTTGCTTCTGCCCGAGCATGTCGCTGGCCCAGTCCGGCAGCAGGTCGATACCGGCCTGCATCATCAGCGAGCCAAACGGCTTGGCCAGGGTGCTCGGAGACGGCGCATTGAGCAGCAGGCGCAGGACTTCGTCGCTGCGCTGGTCACACAGCAGTTGCGGGCGGATACGCTCAAGGTAATCGGAAATTTCCTGGCGCGAACGCGGCACATGGCGCGCGCCCAATTGCTCGGCCACCAGGGCGATTTCGCTGTAGTACCGGTCTTGATCCCTCGCAGATAAATCCGGGTTGCGATAACGCAGGTGGGCCGCGAGAAAGTTGCTGACCTCCGCCACATGCACCCAGGTCAGCAACTCGGGATCACTGGCGGCATACGGTCGGCCGTCCGGTGCATGGCCGACCACTTGCAGGTGGATGGTGCGCACTTTCTCGATCAGCCATTCGGCGTCACGCCGCGAACCAAACGTGGTGCCGGAAATGAACTGCGAGGTGCGTCGTAACCGCCCCAGCATGTCCTGCCGAAAGTTCGAGTGGTCCCACACGCCGGCCAACGCCAGCGGGTGCAATGCCTGCAACATCAACGCGCTGATGCCGCCGATCAACATGCTGCTGAAGTCGCCATGGACCTTCCAGCTCACCGAGTTCGGCCCAAAGAGACCCGGATCGCCCTTGGGGTTCTCCAGGTCGAGTTGGCCCAGCGACAAGCCGGTCAGGCTCATCAGCTGGTTTTCGATGCGGCTGCGAATGAATTCCATGGGTTCCTAGCGGTTGAGGCGCTTGTCGATCAGGCCGTCCACCACGCTCGGGTCGGCCAGTGTGGATGTATCTCCCAGGCTGTCCAGCTCGTTGCAGGCAATCTTGCGCAGGATCCGCCGCATGATCTTGCCTGAGCGGGTTTTCGGCAAGGCCGGCGCCCATTGAATCAGCTCGGGCTTGGCGAAGCTGCCGATTTCCTTGCTGACCAGGTCCAGCAGGTACTTTTTCAGCGCGTCGTCGGGCTCGACGCCATTCATGGGCGTGACGAAGGCATAGATGCCCTGGCCTTTTACGTCGTGTGGATAACCGACCACCGCGGCTTCTGCGACCTGATCATGCAGCACCAGGGCGCTTTCGACTTCGGCGGTGCCGATGCGGTGCCCGGAAACATTGATCACATCGTCGATGCGGCCGGTGATCCAGTAGTCACCATCCTCGTCGCGCCGCGCGCCGTCGCCGGTAAAGTAGTAGCCGGGGTAGGGTTTGAAATAGGTGTCGATCATCCGCTGAGGGTCGCCGTACACGCTGCGGATCTGCCCTGGCCAGCTGGATTTGATCGCCAGCACGCCGCTGCCGGCGCCACTGATTTCCTTGCCTTGCTCATCAAGCAGCACCGGCACCACGCCAAACATCGGCTGGGTGGCGCAGCCGGGCTTGATCCGCTGGGCGCTGACCAGCGGGCTGAGCATGATGCCGCCGGTTTCGGTCTGCCACCAGGTGTCGACAATCGGGCAACGTTGTTCGCCCACGGCATTGAAGTACCAGTCCCACGCTTCCGGGTTGATTGGCTCGCCGACACTGCCCAGCAGGCGCAGGCTGGCGCGGGAAGTGTTTTCCAGTGGGCCGTGGCCTTCCCGCATCAGCGCGCGTAACGCGGTCGGCGCGGTGTAGAAGATGTTGACCTTGTGTTTGTCGATCACCTGCCAGAACCGCGAGCTGTCCGGGTAGCTCGGCACGCCTTCGAACATCAGCGAGGTCGCACCATTGGCCAGTGGCCCGTACACGATATAGCTGTGGCCGGTGACCCAGCCGACATCGGCGGTGCACCAGAACACTTCGCCTTCGCGGTAATCGAGCACGTACTTGAAGGTCATCGCAGCCTGCAGCAGGTAACCGCCGGTGGTGTGCAACACACCTTTGGGTTTGCCGGTGCTGCCGGAGGTGTAGAGGATAAACAGCGGGTCTTCCGCATCCATCGGCTCGGGCGGGCAGTCGTCGCTGGCTGCATTCAGGGCCTGTTGATACTTGAGGTCGCGCCCTTCAGTCCAATTGACTGCCGCGCCAGTGCGCTGCACCACCAGTACCGTGCTGACACCCGGGCAACTGGCCAGGGCCTTGTCGACATTCTGTTTCAGCGCCACCGGCTTGCCGCCGCGCACGCCTTCATCGGCGGTGATCACCGTGCGGCAATCGGCGTCGAGAATGCGGTCGCGCAGGGCGTCCGGCGAGAATCCGCCAAACACCACCGAATGCACCGCACCGATCCGCGTACAGGCCAGCATCGCGTAGGCCGCCTCGGGAATCATCGGCATGTAGATGCACACCCGGTCGCCTTTCTTCACGCCACGGCTTTTCAGCACGTTGGCCAGGCGGCTGACGTTTTGGTGGAGCTGGCGGTAGGTAATTTTGGAAGACGTCGCAGGATCATCGCCCTCCCAGATGAAGGCCGGCTGATCAGCGCGTTGCGCGAGGTGACGGTCGATGCAGTTGTAACTGACGTTCAGTTGGCCTCCGGCAAACCATTGCGCGGCGCCGGTCTTGATGTCGGATTTCTGGACGGTCTGCCAAGGCGTGCTCCAGTCGAGAAAACGCTTGGCCTGTTCGGCCCAGAACGTATCGGGTTGTTCGACGGATTGGCGGTAGAGGCGCTGGTATTCCTCTTGACTGAGTTGCGCAGCCCGGCGGACGGCATCGGCGGTGGGGAACGTGCTGATATCGAACATGAGGGATCCTTATTCTTGTTTTTTGCGACAAGAGGGGAGCTTTGCGACCCTCGTAGGAGCTGGCTTGCCAGCGA
>NZ_JACAPH010000024.1:111479-142288 GCF_013385805.1 Pseudomonas sp. C6002
CGCTGGCAAGCCAGCTCCTACAAGGGTCCGCTCCCGCAGGTTCAGACCCTCATTGTAGTGCTGATACCATCAACCGCGGTGACGGCCGCGGAAGTAGTTGATCAACCCTTGGGTGGACGCGTCGTCCGCAGGCTGTTCTTCGGTGCCGGTCAGGCGGTTGTAGACGCCTTTGCCCAGCTCCTTGCCCAACTCCACGCCCCACTGGTCGAACGCGTTGATGCCCCAGATGACGCTTTGCACGAACACTTTGTGTTCATACATCGCCACCAGTGCGCCAAGACGGCGAGGGCTGATGCGTTCAACCACAATGGTGTTGCTCGGACGGTTGCCCGGGATCACCTTGTGCGGTGCCAGCTTCTGCACTTCGGCCTCGTCCATGCCCTTGTCGCGCAGCTCGGCTTCAGCTTCGCTGCGGGTCTTGCCGAGCATCAGGGCCTGGCTCTGGGACAGGCAGTTGGCGTACAGCCACTGATGGTGGTCGGAGACCGGGTTGAAGCTGACGATCGGCACGATGAAGTCGGCCGGGATCAGTTGGGTGCCCTGGTGCAGCAGCTGGTGGTAAGCATGCTGGCCGTTGCAGCCTACGCCGCCCCAGATAACCGGGCCGGTGTCGGTGGAAACCGGCGTACCGTCCTGGCGCACGCTCTTGCCGTTGGATTCCATGTCCAGCTGTTGCAGGTGCTTGGTGATGTTACGCAGGTAGTGATCGTACGGCAGGATTGCGTGGCTCTGCGCGCCCCAGAAGTTGCCGTACCACACGCCCAGCAGGCCGAGCAGCACCGGCATGTTCGCCTCGAATGGAGCGGTCTGGAAATGCTGGTCCATGGTGTAGGCGCCGGACAGCAGTTCCTTGAAGTTGGACATGCCGATGGCCAGCGCGATGGGCAGGCCGATGGCCGACCACAGCGAGTAACGACCGCCCACCCAGTCCCACATCGGGAAAATGTTCTCTTCGCGGATACCGAACGCCACGGCGGCCGCGTTGTTGCTCGATACGGCGATGAAGTGGCGATACAGCTCGGCTTCCGAGCCACCCTGAGCCAGGTACCAGGCGCGGGCGGCCTGGGCGTTTTTCAGGGTTTCGAGGGTGTTGAAGGATTTTGACGAGACGATGAACAGCGTGGTCTCGGCGCGCAGCTTCATGGTCAGCTCGTGGAACTCGCTGCCGTCGATGTTTGCCAGGTAATGGCAGCGCACGCCTTTGTGGGCGTAGGACAACAGCGCTTCAGACACCAGCTCCGGGCCGAGGAACGAGCCACCGATACCGATGTTCACCACGTCGGTGATCGGCTTCTCGGTGTAGCCACGCCACAGGCCGTCGTGGATGCGGCCGACCAGGTCAGTGATCTGGTTCAGCACCTTGTGCACGTCCGGCATGATGTTCACGCCGTTGACCGACAGTTTGTCACCCACTGGGCGGCGCAGCGCGGTGTGCAGCGCCGGGCGACCTTCGGAAGAGTTGACCGGCTCGCCGTTGAACAGCGACTTGATCGCGCCCTGAAGGTCGACTTCCTTGGCCAGGCCTACCAGCAGGTCGCGGGTTTCGCTGGTGATCAGGTTTTTCGAGTAATCGAGGAAAAGTCCGCAGCTGCTCAAGGTGAACTGGGTAAAGCGCTGGGGATCGGCATTAAAGGCTTCGCGCATGCTGAAATCCTGCATGGCTTGGCGATGTTGATTGAGCGCTTGCCAGGCGGGCAGAGCGGTAACGTCATGAGGAGTGCGGTAGTACGCCATCGCTGCGGGTTTCCTTTTTATTGCTGGGACTGCTTTTAGGACACTTGAAAGCCGGGAATGTCCTGTCTTTGTGAAGATGACAGGCTCCGGTCAACGCCAACGAAGAGCGTAGGGCGAATACATTAAACCTAGCGTGTCGATCTGTCTTGGCTTTGTCTGCGCTGTGGCCGGTACTTTTTTATACCGGCCGACCAGGCAGTGCAACAGGCGGGGTGTGCGGCGGGGTCAGTTCAGGTGCAGATGCAGGTTGTCGATCAGCCGGGTGGCGCCCAGGTAGGCGGCGACCAGGATCACCAGGTCCTTGTCTTCGGCGGTGGCCGGACGCAGGTGCAGGCCCTGGCGAACCTCCAGGTAGTCCATGCGAAAACCTGCCGCTTCGATCTGCTGGGCCTGTGCGGCGCGCAGTTTGGCGAAGTCGCGGTCGCCCGCTTCAATGGCGGCGGCGATCTGGCTGAGGCTGCGGTACAGCACCGGTGCGATCGCGCGCTGCTCGTCGGTGAGGTAACCATTGCGCGACGACAGCGCGAGGCCGTCGTCGGCGCGCACGGTCGGCTCGCCGATAATCTGGATCGGCATGTTCAGGTCATGGACCATGGCGCGAATCACCGCCAGTTGCTGGTAGTCCTTCTGGCCAAAGATCGCCAGGTCCGGCTGGACCATGTTGAACAGCTTGCTGACCACCGTGGCCACGCCTTCAAAATGCCCGGGCCGGCTGGCGCCGCACAGGCCTTCGGACAGTTGCGGCACGCTGACGCGTGTCTGGCCGGCCATGCCGTCGGGGTACATTTCGTCGACGGTCGGGGCGAACAACAGGTTGCAACCGGCTTGCAGCAGCTTCTCCTGGTCGGCCGCCAGGGTGCGCGGGTATTTGTCCAGGTCCTCGCCGGCGCCAAATTGCAGCGGGTTGACGAAAATGCTCGCCACCACGAAGTCCGCTTGTTGCGCAGCCTTGGTGACCAGCGTGGCATGGCCGCTGTGCAGGTTGCCCATGGTGGGCACGAAGCCGATGCGTTTGCCCGCGCTGCGGGCATGGGTGACGGCGGCGCGCAGTTCGCGCACGGTCTTGACGGTGTTCATGCGGAGAATCCGTGTTCGGCGCCCGGGAAGGTGACGGCTTTGACTTCGCTGACATAGGCGGCGAGGGCTGATTGGATGCTGTCCTGGCCCGCCATGAAGTTCTTCACGAACTTGGGTACGCGGCCGGTAAGGGACAGGCCCAGCATGTCATGCAGTACCAATACCTGGCCGTCTGTGGCAGAACCGGCGCCGATACCGATCACCGGTACTTTAACGGCCTGGGTGATTTCCGCTGCCAGCTCGCTTGGCACGCATTCGAGCAGAATCATGCACGCACCGGCCTGTTCAAGGGCGATGGCATCGGCCCGCATCTGGCGCGCCTGGGCTTCGCCGCGGCCTTGTACCTTGTAGCCGCCGAGGATATTCACTGACTGTGGCGTCAGGCCCATGTGCGCGCAAACCGGCACGCCGCGTTCAGCCAGCAAACGAATCGACTCGGCGAGCCAGGCGGCACCTTCAACCTTGATCATGTGTGCACCGGCACGCATCAGTTGAGCACTGTTGGTCAGGGTCTGTTCGATGGTGGCATCGGCCATGAAGGGCAGGTCGGCAATGATGAAGGCGCCTTCGTTGCCGCGCTTGACGCAGGCCGTGTGGTAAGCGATTTCATCATTGGTGACGGGCAGGGTGCTGTCATTCCCTTGTAGAACCATGCCCAGGGAGTCCCCCACCAGCAACACTTCAACTCCTGCCTGGCTGCTGGCCTGGGCAAAAGTGGCGTCGTAGCAGGTCAGCATGGTGATCTTTTCACCTTTGAGCTTGAGGCTCTGCAAGGTGCTCAGGGTAACGTTTGGCATGAAAAGGGTCCTCATTCAGGCGCTTGGAAACAGCGAGTAACGCGCGTGAGTCTTCGTTTATACAGGCGCACTTTCTTAAGGATCAGTGCTTATAAGGCCTGGATTGCGCCCTTTAGCGCCGGGTAGGCGGCAGCGGGACGCCTATAGTCGTGAGGAGGACTCTGGAAGTCAATTGGATGTGTTACCGCATTGTTACGGCGGTGGTGTTACCGCTGTTACTGATGCGATTCAGCAGTAAATGATGCGCAGTAAATGCAGGAGCGAACTTGCTCGCGAAGGTCGTCAATGATGACGCGGGAAGCCTGGCGCCCAGCGGTGTTCTCAGGTTTTTCGCGAGCAAGCTCGCTCCTACAGGTTTGAAGGCAGGCGTTCCAGGCCGACAAACGGGCAGGCATCCAGCAGGTCGCCGAGCAGGCGGCCATCGGCCAGTTGCAGGCTGGCCGGGGCCAGTTCTGCCAGCGGGTAAAGCACGAACGCCCGCAGGTGCATTTGATAGTGCGGCACCTTCAAGCGCGGCTCATCGATCAGTCGGTCGCCAAACACCAGGACATCCAGGTCCAGGGTGCGCGGGCCCCAACGCTCAAGACGCTCGCGGCCCTGGTCATTCTCGATGGCTTGCAGCGCATCGAGCAGTTCCAGTGGTGCCAGGGCGCTGTCCAGGGCCGCGACCGCATTGGTATAGCGCGGCTGGCCCGGGAGCAGGGAATCACTTTGATAGAAGGCGGAGACGCCCGCCAGCGTGGTGTCCGGCAATTGCGCGAGGGCCTCGATGGCGTCTCGCAATTGTTGCTCAGGGGCAGCCAGGTTGCTGCCCATGCCGACGTAGATACGTTCCACGTGCTTACTCGCCCGACGCGCTCGATGAATCGCCAGCGCTGCGTTTGCGCTTGCTGCCACTGCTGCGGCGACGTTTTTTCGGGCCATCGCCGGTGGCTTCGCCTTTGCTGCTGAGCTCTTTGATCATCTCGCGGCGCTGGCTGTCGTTGGCGTCCTGGTAGTCGGTCCACCATTCGCCCAGGCCGTCGGTCTGCTCGCCGGCGCTTTCGCGCAGCAGCAGGAAGTCATAGCCGGCACGGAAGCGCGGGTTGTCCAGCAGCAGGTCGGCGCGTTTGCCGCTGCGGCGTGGCAGGCGCTCCTGCATGTCCCAGATCTCGCGGATCGGCATGGTGAAGCGTTTCGGGATGGCGATGCGCTGGCATTGCTCGGCGATCAGCTCGTGAGCGGCTTCCTGCATGGCCGGAATTGCCGGCATGCCACGGTCTTGCAAGCGCATGACGCGTTTTGGAAGCGCTGGCCACAACAGGGCGGCAAACAGGAACGCCGGGGTTACCGGTTTGTTCTGCTTGATGCGCAGGTCGGTGTTGATCAAGGCTTCGCTGATCAGCGTGTGGGTGTAGGTCGGGTTGTACTCCAGTGCTTCGGCGCTGGCCGGGAACAGTGGGTCGAACAACTGCAGGTCTACCAGCATTTCGAAGGTGTCGGCAGCATAGCCGGAGAGGAACAGCTTGAGCACCTCTTCGAACAACCGGGCCGAGGGAATTTCCCGCAGCATCGGCGCCAGGTCGCGAATCGGCGCGGCCGTGTGCTTCTCGATGCCGAAGTTCAGCTTGGCGGCGAAACGCACGGCCCGCAGCATGCGCACCGGGTCTTCCTGATAGCGTTGCGTCGGGTCGCCGATCAGGCGCAGCAAGTTGTTGCGGATGTCGTGTACGCCATTGGCGTAATCGAGGATGCGCTCGCTGACCGGGTCGTAATACAAGGCGTTGATGGTGAAGTCGCGGCGTTGCGCGTCTTCTTCCAGGGTGCCATAGACGTTGTCCCGCAGGATGCGCCCGCTTTCATTGCGGGAAGACTGGTTAGTGTCTTCTTCTTCATCGTTTTGCGGATGGTTGGCGCGGAAGGTCGCGACCTCGATGATCTCGCGACCAAAGTGGATGTGCACCAACTTGAAGCGCCGGCCGATGATCCGCGCATTGCGGAATTCGGCACGCACTTGTTCCGGCGTGGCGCTGGTGGCGACGTCGAAATCCTTGGGAGTGATATTGAGCAACATGTCGCGCACGCAACCGCCAACCAGGTAGGCCTGGTAGCCGGCGTTCTGCAAACGTTCGACGATGTTCACCGCATAACGGCTGAACTGGGCGCGTTGCAGCGAATGCTGGCTGCTATTAAGCACTTCAGGCGTGCTGCGTTTGTGTTGCGTACGACGCAAGGGAGAACGGAATGACTGGAACAACTTCTTCAGCATGGGATGCACTGTTTGAAGGAATGTTCGGCCATAACGAAGAATGACCGCATGATGGGCCGGGATTCTAGCATTTAGTCAGGGGATGGTGTAGGAACTAGCTGCAAGGCTTGAGCCAGAAGCTTAAAAGAAGGGTGGCAGGTGCCAAATCGCGGAAACTACAAGGGGAGCCGAAGCTCCCCCAGAAGTAGTTGCGTGCTCTATTTTTATTATTGGTTTCGGGCTTCTTGTTTTTGTTGATCGCCCTCGCCATGAAGCTTCACCTTCATGACACTCCCAATCGGGAGCCAAGAGCAAACGGATTGCTTTGGTCGCTGTGTTGCTGATCTACGATCCAACCAGTTCAGGCTCTGCCTTAGGGCAGTTTTTGTTGTTCTCGGCCTGGTTGCGGGGCAAGCCCCAAATGCAACGCCTCTCCAAAAGAATCAGTTAGCTGCGCCTCCGCCGTGTTGTTTTTGTTATGCGTGAGTCGATTCGTCTTATTTTTATTGTCTTGTACATTTGCTTGTTATTGTTTTTGTACTAAGCATATAGCAGGGTGCGTGCCAACTTTTGCGAGGCCCAGCAAAATAAGGGGTTCGGGGCGTTTTCGGGTTTGTTGAAGGCGAAAAAAAGCCGGGGCTTCGTTACCGTAAGCCCCGGCTTTTGTTACGTGAAAAATCAGCGGTAACAGTTTTTTCACATCTGAGGGTGTTACCTGTGGGGGCAGCCCACTCAGCTTTCGCTGGCAACCCCGGTCTTGCGCCGCGGGATACCCAGGCGCTGGCGCCGTTCCCACAGGCATTTACGGCTGACGCCCAGTTTGCGCGCCAGTTCGGTCTCGGTCATATGGTCCTGGTGCTCCAGCACGAAATGCTGGAAGTAATCTTCCAGTGACAAATCTTCCGTCGGCTCGTGGCTGTTGTTACTGCCGCCACCTTGCTGCGGTGGCAAACCGATGAAGTCATCATCATCCAGGTCGCTGAGCTCGATATCGATCCCCAGCAGCTCGGCGGAAATTTCCGGGCTCTCCGACAGAATCACCGCACGCTCTACCGCGTTTTCCAGCTCCCGCACGTTACCCGGCCAGGAGTAGTGACGAATCGCCTGCTCGGCATCGGCAGCAAACTTCAGGTCGGTACGGTTGATGCGCGCACTCTGGCGCGCCAGGAAGGCCGTGGCGATTTCGTTGACGTCGGCGCCGCGCTCACGCAGGGCCGGCAGTTTGAGAGCTATCACGTGCAGGCGGTAATAAAGGTCTTCACGGAACTGGCCAATCTTGGCCAGGCTCTTCAGGTCACGGTGAGTGGCCGCAATCAGTCGTACGTCGACCTTCTGCGACTGTACCGAACCGACGCGGCGTATTTCGCCTTCCTGGAGTACCCGCAGCAAGCGTGCCTGGGCTTCCAGCGGCAGTTCGCCAATCTCGTCGAGGAACAGCGTGCCGCCGTCGGCGGCCTCAACCAAACCCGCACGGCCAGCGCTGGCGCCGGTAAAGGCGCCTTTTTCATGGCCGAACAATTCGGATTCGATCAGGGATTCGGGGATCGCGGCGCAGTTTACCGAGATCATCGGTGCCTTGGCGCGCTTGGACAGGTTGTGCAGGGCACGGGCCACCAGTTCTTTACCGGTACCGGACTCGCCCTGGATCAGTACATTGGAGTCGGTTGGCGCCACTTTGCGGATCTTGCTGTACAGGTCCTGCATGGGTGGGCAGGAGCCGATGATGCCGATTTCGCCGTTACTGTTGTCAATACCGGGTTTTTCAGAACCATTGGCGGCCTTGCCCGCTGCCGGGCGTTCAGCCGGTGCGCTGCTGGCCGATTGACGGTCACGCAGGATGCGCGCTACGGCCTGGAGCATTTCGTCGTGGTCGAAGGGCTTGGCGATGTAGTCCACCGCGCCCATCTTCATGGAGTCCACGGCCGAGCGCAGGCTGGCGTAGCTGGTCATGATCAGCACCGGAGTGCCTTGGCCGAGCTTGATCAGCTCGGTGCCGGGGGCGCCTGGCAAACGCAGGTCACTGACGATCAGGTCGAACGTGGGAATGCTGAAACGCTCTTGGGCTTCCTGCACCGAGCCGGCTTCGCTGACCTGGTACTGATTACGTTCAAGCAGGCGACGCAAGGCAGAGCGGATAATGGTTTCGTCTTCGACGATCAAAATGTGCGGCATTGATTCAACTCTCTCGACGGTCTCAGTTCACAGCGGACGTCGCTTCGACATGACGCGGCAAGGTCACCCGAATACGGGTGCCGCGTTGGCTTTCGGTGTCAGCCGGGCTGTCGATGGTGATTTGTCCATAATGCTCTTCAACGATGGAATAGACCAGTGCAAGGCCCAGACCGGTACCTTCACCCGGATCCTTGGTGGTGAAGAAGGGTTCGAACAATCGATCCATGATGTTCTGTGGAATGCCGCTGCCTTCGTCCTCGACGATCAGATCGACCGTGTGCTCGAAAGCCTCGCTCTTGACCCGTACTGCGCTGCCGGCCGGCGATGCGTCGCGGGCGTTGGACAGCAGGTTGATCAGCACTTGGGCCAGGCGTTGTGAATCACCGTCGACCCAGTGTTCCGGGTCGCACAGGTTGAAGAACTGTACTTCGAAATTGCGCCGGTTCAAGGCCAGCAGCCCAATGGCATCCTGGGCCACTTCGGCCAGGCACACCGCTTCGTCGTGATTCTGATGGGCGCCCGCGTGGGCAAAGCTCATCAGCGACTGCACGATGCGCGAAACACGCTTGGTCTGCTCGAGAATCTGCCCGCTGATTTCGATGATTTCGCCGTCTTCTTCGCGCTCTTCCCGCAGGTTTTGCGCGAGGCAGGCGATACCGGTGATCGGATTGCCGATTTCATGGGCCACACCCGCGGCCAGGCGCCCGATGCTGGCCAGGCGCTCGGAGTGCACCAGCTTGTCTTCGAGCATCTGGGTTTCGGTCAGGTCTTCCACCAGCAGCACCAGGCCGCTGTTGCCGGGCGCCAGTGGCTCGTCGATGGCGGCCTTGTGCAGGTTGAGCCAGCGGGTCTGGCCATCCAGCGCCAGGTGCTGTTTGTGCAAGTGTTCGTCGGGCAGGTTGATGAAGCCCTGGAGCAATTCTTTCCACGGGTCGCCAATGGTGTTCAGGCGCGAGCCCACCACACGTTGGGCGGCGATGCCGGTGAGCTCTTCCATGGCCTTGTTCCACATCAGGATCTCTTGATCCTTGGCCAGGGAGCAGACGCCCATCGGCAGTTCCTGCAACGTCTGGCGGTGATAGCGGCGCAGGGCATCGAGTTCGGCGGCAAGGCCGGTGAGGCGGGAGTGGTAATCCTCCAGCCGGCTCTCGATGAAGTGGATGTCTTCGGTCACGTAGTTTTCGCCGCCGGCCTTGTAGGGCAGGAAGGTCTCGACCATGTCCTGGGACACGCTCGGGCCCATCAGGCCGGAAAGGTTGGCTTCGATACGGTCCCGCAGGCGGCGCAGGGCGTAAGGCCGGCGCTCGTCGAACGGCAGGTAGAGATCGCGCAGGGCCTGCTCGACTTCCTTTTGTGCGGCCTTGGCGCCCAGCGGCTTGGCCAGTTGCGTGGCGAATTCCTGGGGTGAGGCCGCGTGCAGTTCGCGGCGTTGCGGGCGACGGACGTTGTCCACTGCGCAGGCTTCGGCAGCGCTGGTTTCTTCGGGGCTGGCGTTGGTGAACAGCGAGATCAGGGTGAACATCAGCACGTTGGCCGCCAGCGAGGCAATTGCCGCCATGTGCCAACTGGTGTCATCCAGCACGTAGATCATGTTCAGCAGCGGGATGTAGAAGCCCTGCAGGTTGCCCACCAGCGGCAGCAGCATGGTCACGGTCCATACCAGGATCCCGGCGAGCAAACCGGCGATAAAGCCTCGGCGGTTGGCGGTCGGCCAGTACAGCACCGACAGCACGCCCGGCAGGAACTGCAAGGTGGCAACGAAGGCAACGATGCCCAGGTTGGCCAGGTCCTGTTCTGCACCCAGCAACAGGTAGAAGCCATAGCCGGCCATGATGATCGCGACGATCAGGGCCCGGCGGGTCCATTTCAGCCAGCGGTAGATATTGCCTTCGGCCGGCGGCTGGTAGAGCGGCAGCACCAGGTGATTCAGCGCCATCCCCGACAGCGCCAGGGTACTGACGATGATCAGCCCGCTGGAGGCCGATAATCCGCCGACATAGGCCAGCAATGCGAGGGATTTGCTGTTGGCGGCAATACCCACGCCCAGCGTGAAGTATTCGGGATTGGTGGTGGCGCCAAGTTTCAGGCCGGCCCACAGGATCAGCGGCACCGCCAGGCTCATCAACAGCAGGAACAGCGGCAAGCCCCAGCTGGCGCTGACCAGCGAGCGCGGGTTGAGGTTTTCGGTGAAGGTCATGTGGTACATGTGCGGCATCACAATCGCCGAGGCGAAGAACACCAAAAGCAGCGTGCGCCATGGGCCTTCCTGCAACGGCGTGTGCAGTGCGGCCAGGGCGGTCTGGTTTTGCAGCAGCCACAGTTCCAGCTGTTGCGGGCCGTCGAATACGCCATACAACGCATACAGACCGACACCGCCGATGGCGATCAGCTTGATCACCGATTCAAACGCGATCGCAAACACCAGTCCTTCATGTTTCTCACGGGTGGCGATATGCCGTGAGCCGAAGAAAATCGTGAACAGAGTGATCAGCGCGCAGAAGCTCAATGCCACGCGGTGTTGCACCGGCTCGCGGGTGAGGATGCTGATGGAGTCGGCCACGGCCTGGATCTGCAATGCCAGCAACGGCAGCACGCCGATCAGCATGAAAATCGTGGTCAGCGCACCGGCCCAGGTACTGCGAAAACGGAACGCAAACAGGTCGGCCAGGGACGACAACTGATAGGTGCGGGTGATTTTCAGGATCGGATACAACAGCACCGGCGCCAGCAAGAACGCGCCGGACACCCCGAGATAACTCGAAAGAAAGCCGTATCCATACTGATAGGCCAGGCCCACGGTGCCATAAAACGCCCAGGCACTCGCGTACACGCCCAACGACAAGGTGTAGGTCAACGGATGGCGAATGATCGCCCGCGGAATCATCCCACGTTCACTGATCCAGGCTACCCCGAACAACGCGGCCAGGTAGGCGGCGCTGATCAGCAGCATCTCGGTCAGGCTAAAGCTCATCGGCATCTTTTTGGCTCTGCAGGATGAAAGTCACGACGATCAGAATCAGCCAAAGCAGATAGGGCCGGTACCAGGCGCCTGTGGCGTCGATCCACCAATCCATGATGGCGGGAGAAAACAGGTAGATCCCGACGACCAGCAGCAGGACCAATCGATAGATGTACATGTTGGCCTCTGATTGAAAAACTGCGGCGATGGTAACGGATGGCTCGCAAGCTGCAAGCGCCTTCAGCGCAATTGCGCTTCGGCCAGCGTGAGTGTGCGCGGGATCTGTGTGGCATCCCAGTGTTGAATGCCCCAATCCAGCAGTTCCCGTGGGCTGGCGTGGTGCAGTTCGTCGCCCGCCGGCTGGCCCAGGGCGCGCAGTGCTCTTAACAGCAAAGGCGTGGCCTGGTCAGTGGTCAAGGGCGGTGAGCGGTAGGATTTGCCCAGCTTGTTACCGTCCGGCTGGATGATCAACGGCACATGCAGGTAACGCGGTTGGCGCAGGCCCAGCAATTCTTGCAGATACAGTTGGCGTGGCGTGGAGTCGAGCAGGTCGGCGCCACGCACGATGTCGGTCACACCTTGCCAGGCATCATCGAGGACTACCGCCAGTTGGTAGGCATACAGGCCGTCGCGACGGCGGATGATGAAGTCGCCTACGTCGCGACCCAGATGCTGTCGGAATTCGCCTTGTACACGGTCGGTAAAGTGGTACTCCAACTCCGGCACCCGCAGACGAATGGCAGCATCTTGCTGGTCATGCCCGGCATTGCGGCACAGGCCGGGATAAATCCCGTTGTAGGGTTCCAGTTGTTTGCGCGAACAGGTGCAGGCGTAGGCCAGGCCGTGATTGAACAGGCGGTTGAGCACGTCAGCGTAGGCATCGTGCCGCTCGCTTTGTCGGACCAACTCCCCGTCCCATTCAAAACCATAGCGTTCCAGGGCATTCAGGATGGCGGCCTGGGCGCCGGGCTCTTCCCGTGGCGGATCGAGGTCTTCCATGCGCATCAGCCAGCGGCCTTGGTTGGCACGGGCGTCGAGGTAGGAGGCGAGGGCGGCGACCAGGGAACCGAAGTGCAGGTGTCCGCTGGGCGTGGGGGCGAAACGCCCGATATAGGAGGAGGCTGTCATGGGCCGGATATTACTGGAAAACCAGCAAACGCCAGAAACAAAAATGGGGCGTTCGCACGCCCCATTTGTTCAGCCCGGCAATGATTACTTGCCGACCTGTTTTTCCTTGATTTCAGCCAAGGTCTTGCAGTCCACGCACAGGTCGGCGGTAGGACGCGCTTCCAGGCGGCGAATACCGATCTCGACGCCGCAGGACTCGCACCAGCCGTACTCTTCGTCTTCGATGAGTTGCAGGGTCTTGTCGATCTTCTTGATCAGCTTGCGCTCGCGATCACGGGCGCGCAGTTCAAGGGCGAACTCTTCTTCCTGGCTGGCACGGTCTGCCGGGTCCGGGAAGTTGGCCGCTTCGTCCTTCATATGGTCAACGGTACGGTCAACCTCTTGCATCAAGTCCTGTTTCCACTGCTTCAGGATCTTGGAGAAGTGTTCGCGCATGGGCTTGCCCATGTATTCCTCACCCTTCGCCTCGACGTAGGGTTGGAAGCCGCTGATGCTCTGTTGCTTTGCTTGGGTGGGCATGAATGGACCGCCTCTCACTCTTCTAATCCATTGCGCAGGATTGCAACATCACCGACACCTGCCGGCCCTGCGGCTGCAAGCGGGCGAACTTACCAGATAGATTCGGGGTGCGCCACTCCCGGTTGTCGAGGCACCGTCTCCTGAGGCTTGCAAACCGCCGCAGGCCCCAGCAGGGCGGGCTTGTACGGTCTCGAATGTTGATTTTAGCTGTTTTGCAGGTAGTTGCTTGCCGTGCTTGCTACATGTCTTGGGGCAATAGAGCAGGTTTTGCGCGGCGGGTTGGGTAGAATCGGGGTTTGTCCTCAGAGTTAAGGAAGGCTAATGGCTCAGCCCTACAGTGCGCGCAGCCGCGCTATCGAACCTTTCCATGTCATGGCGTTGCTGGCGCGGGCCAATGAATTGCAGGCCGCCGGTCACGACGTGATTCACCTGGAAATCGGCGAGCCGGACTTCACCACCGCCGAGCCCATCATCAAGGCCGGGCAGGCGGCGCTGGCCAATGGCAAGACCCGCTATACCGCGGCCCGCGGGCTGCCGGAGTTGCGGCAAGCCATCAGCGGTTTCTACCAGCAGCGCTACGGGTTGAGCATCGATCCCGAGCGAATTCTGATTACTCCCGGCGGCTCGGGAGCCTTGTTGCTGGCGAGCAGCCTGCTGGTGGATCCTGGCAAGCACTGGCTGCTGGCAGACCCAGGCTACCCCTGCAACCGCCACTTCCTGCGGCTGGTGGAGGGCGCGGCCCAACTGGTCCCGGTCGGCCCCGAGGTGCGTTATCAACTGACCGCCGACCTGGTGGCGCGCCATTGGGATCAGGACAGCGTGGGCGCGTTGGTCGCGTCGCCTGCCAACCCTACCGGCACCATCCTGACGCGGGACGAGTTGGCGGGGTTGTCGAGCGCCATCAAGGCGCGCAATGGGCATTTGGTGGTGGATGAGATCTACCACGGCCTGACCTACGGCACCGATGCCGCCAGCGTGCTGGAAGTTGACGATGAAGCCTTCGTTCTAAATAGTTTTTCGAAGTATTTCGGAATGACCGGCTGGCGCCTGGGCTGGCTGGTGGCGCCGCCTGCTGCGGTGGGTGAGCTGGAGAAACTGGCGCAGAATCTCTACATCAGCGCGCCGAGCATGGCCCAGCATGCGGCCCTGGCCTGCTTCACCCCGCAAACATTGAACATTCTTGAAGATCGCCGGGCCGAGTTTGGCCGGCGTCGCGACTTCCTGCTGCCAGCATTGCGCGAGTTGGGTTTCGGTATTGCCGTGGAGCCGGAAGGCGCGTTCTACCTGTATGCCGATATCAGCGCATTCGGCGGCGATGCCTTCGCGTTCTGCCGGCACTTCCTCGAAACCGAGCACGTTGCGTTCACGCCGGGCCTGGATTTCGGCCGTTATCAAGCCGGTCACCATGTGCGTTTTGCCTACACGCAAAACCTTGATCGCCTACAGCAAGCCGTTGAACGGATTGCCCGCGGACTGCGGAGTTGGCAAGGCTGATGCGCTTTAATCCTCCCCTTGAAGAAGGCCGGCTGATCCGCCGCTACAAGCGTTTTCTCGCCGATATCGAAACCGTTACCGGCGAGTTGTTGACCATTCACTGCCCGAACACCGGCTCGATGTTCAACTGCATGGTGGAAGGTGGCCAGGTCTGGTTCAGCCGCTCCAATGACCCCAAGCGCAAGCTGCCAGGCACCTGGGAAATCAGCGAAACCCCACAAGGGCGCCTGGCGTGTGTGAACACGGCGCGGGCCAATCAGTTGGTTGAAGAAGCGCTGCGCGCGGGGGTTATCACCGAGCTCAATGGCTTTACTGCCTTGAAACGCGAAGTCGCCTACGGCCAGGAAAACAGCCGGATCGATTTCCGCCTGGACTACCTGGCGGGCGCGGCGTATGTCGAAGTCAAAAGCGTCACCCTCGGGTTTGACGGGACCTCGACGGCGGCGTTTCCCGATGCCGTGACCCAGCGCGGTGCCAAGCATCTGCGTGAGCTGGCGCATCTGGCGCGTGAAGGTGTACGGGCAGTGCAGTTGTACTGCGTCAACCTCTCGGGGATCGATGCGGTGCGTCCTGCCGAAGAAATTGATGCCGGTTATGCGGCAGCGTTGCGTGAGGCCAAGGCGGCGGGCGTCGAGGTGCTGGCCTATGGCGTGCGAGTGACGTCAGAGGAAATCTGCGTCGATCGCCGGCTGGAAGTATTGCTCGGCGACTAGAGTTGTACCCACAGGCCTTGTTCGTCCTCGCGGCCGGGCAGGGCTGTCAGGCTCTGGCCGGCGCAAGGGCCGGCGACGCACTCACCGCTTTCGATCAGGAACAGCGCGCCATGGGTGGCGCACTGGATCAGGCTGGCGCTGGGGTCGAGAAACTGGTGCGGCTGCCATTCCAGCGGCACCCCGCGATGTGGGCAGCGGTTGATATAGAAGTAGGCAATGCCTTCGCGGCGCACGGCAAACAGCTTGCGGCCGTCGATATCGAAACCGAGGCTGGCGTTGGGTGCGAGTTCGCTGGAGGCGCAGAGAAACTTCATATCGATCCTTAAGTGCCGCCGTTTGCGGGCTGCAAGGCTATCCTGATTTTTGCCGCAGAGCCCGGTGCTTGACGTGCAAATGCAAACAATTATCAAATGCCGGCTTCGCCCGTAAGCTGACTGGGCGCTCTGTACGATGTCCGGCAGCCTTGATCTGTCACATTGCGAGTGTTTCAGCGGGCTCACCCCTTGGAAGGAAACCCTTTTATGCGCCTGAGTGCCAGTGCTATCGCGCTCGTTGTCGGACTGCTGGTCAACGCTGGGGCCCAGGCCTCTGAACTGCCACAACGCTGGGTCAGCGCCGGTGGTGCGTTGTCGGAATGGGTGACGGCCCTGGGCGGTGAGTCAAAGCTGGTGGGCGTGGATACCACCAGCCAGCATCCGGAATCCCTCAAGGCGTTGCCGAGCATTGGTTACCAGCGTCAGTTGTCGGCGGAAGGCATTCTGAGCCTGCGCCCGCAAATCCTGGTGGGCACCGAGGAAATGGGGCCGCCACCGGTGTTGGCGCAAATCCGCAATGCCGGTGTGAAAGTGGAGCTGTTTTCAGCCGAGCCGGATCTGCCGACGCTGCAGGGCAACCTTCAGCATTTGGGCAAGCTGCTGGGTAACGAAGCGAAGGCTGCAGAACTGTTCAGTGACTATCAGCAACAACTTGACCACCAAAAGAACTGGGTGGCCAAGGCCCAGGCCACTCAAAAGGCGCCTGGAGTGCTGTTGCTGCTGGGACATGCCGGCGGCAAACCGCTGATTGCGGGCAAAGACACGGCGGCTGACTGGATGTTGCAGCAGGCCGGCGGCCATAACCTGGCGACCCACGATGGTTACAAGCCGTTTTCCGTAGAGTCGCTGGCGGGGCTCAATCCTGAGGTGCTGGTGTTTGCCGATCGCGCTTTGACCGGGGATGCGGCCCGCGCCGCGTTGTTCAAGGAAAACCCGATCCTGGCTTCGACGCCAGCGGCCAAGAATGGACGCGTCTATGAACTGGACCCGACGCTGCTGGTGGGTGGGCTTGGGCCACGCTTGCCGCAAAGCCTGGTGAGGCTGTCTGCCGGGTTCTATCCGTCTCAGGCTAATACCGCCCCATGACCACTCTGGTTAAACCGCGAACCCTTTTTATCGGCTTGAGTCTGCTGTGTGTATTGGCGATCTGGTTGTCATTGGCCCTTGGACCGGTGAGTTTGCCGTTAATGGACACACTGCGGGCAGCCTTACGCTTGATGGGTGTGCCAATCGAGGCCCAAGGCCTGGAGCAGGCGGAGTTGATCCTCGGGCAGATTCGCCTGCCGCGTACGTTGCTGGGCTTGGCCGTTGGTGGGGTTCTGGCACTTTCCGGCGTTGCAATGCAGGGGCTGTTTCGCAATCCATTGGCTGATCCCGGGTTGGTCGGGGTTTCCAGCGGTGCAGCGTTGGGCGCGGCGATTGCGATTGTCGGTGGTTCGTTTTTTGGTGGTTTGCCGGATGCCCTCGGGCCTTATCTGCTTTCGTTGTGTGCCTTCCTCGGCGGTTTGGGGGTAACAGCGCTGGTCTATCGCCTGGGGCGGCGCAACGGCCAAACCAACGTCGCGACCATGTTGCTGGCGGGTATCGCCCTGACGGCGCTCGCCAGTTCGGCGGTGGGCCTGTTCACCTACCTGGCAGATGACGCTACCTTGCGCACCCTGACGTTCTGGAACCTGGGCAGCCTGAATGGCGCCAGCTACTCGCGCTTATGGCCGCTGCTGCTGGTCAGCGCCGGCGTAGCACTGTGGCTGCCACGCCGGGCCAAGGCGCTGAATGCACTCCTGCTGGGTGAGTCGGAAGCCAGTCACTTGGGCATTGATGTTGAAGGCCTCAAGCGCGAACTGGTGTTCTGCACCGCGCTGGGCGTGGGCGCGGCCGTGGCGGCTGCGGGGATGATCGGCTTTGTCGGGCTGGTGGTGCCGCATCTGGTACGCCTGCTGGCGGGGCCGGATCATCGGGTGCTGCTGCCAGCCTCGGTGCTGGCGGGGGCGAGTTTGCTGTTGTTTGCCGATCTGGTGGCGCGCCTGGCCTTGGCGCCGGCGGAATTACCGATCGGCATTGTTACCGCGTTTATCGGTGCGCCGTTTTTCCTCTACCTGTTGTTACGAGGGCGCGCCTGATGCTGCGAGTAGAAGACCTGCAGATCTGCCGTGGGCGCAAAACTGTGCTGGCGGACATCACCCTGGACCTGTTGCCAGGAGAAGTGCTCGGCGTATTGGGCCCCAACGGTGCGGGAAAAAGTACATTGCTCGGTGCGTTATGCGGCGAGTTGCAGCCCGACCAAGGCCGTGTGTGGCTGGATCAGCGTGAGTTGAAAGACTGGGGCGGAGCGCAGCGTGCCCAGCGGCTGGCGGTGTTGCCGCAGACCTCGACCCTGGACTTTGCCTTTCGCGTCGAAGAGGTGGTGGGCATGGGGCGCTTGCCTCATCAGACGGGCCGGGTGCGTGACGATGAAATCATCAATGCTGCCTTGCAGGCTGCCGACGTTAGCCATTTGAGCGGGCGCAGCTATCTGGCGTTGTCGGGCGGCGAGCGGCAGCGTGTGCACCTCGCACGGGTGCTGGCGCAGCTATGGCCGGGTGAAGCGGGGCAGACCTTGTTGCTGGATGAGCCGACGTCAATGCTTGACCCGCTGCACCAGCACACCACCTTGCAGGCGATCCGCCGCTTTGCCGACCGTGGCGCGGCGGTGCTGGTGATCCTTCACGACCTGAACCTGGCGGCGCGCTACTGTGATCGCATCCTGTTGCTGGAGGATGGCCGGCCCCATGCGTTGGACACACCGGCACAGGTGTTGCGGCCTGAGCCGCTGAAGGCGGTATTCGGGCTGGATGTGTTGGTGCAGCCGCATCCGGAGCGCGGCCATCCGTTGATCATTGCCCGCTGAAAATCGCCGCAGTTTTTTATGGGCAAAAAAAGACCCGGCAAGAGCCGGGTCAAATAACCGTGATTAGCCTGATGAGGAGATAATCTGAGAGTCCGAACCAATGGTCTTTCAGTTATCGGCTGATCTCGCGACCAGTTGTGATAATCATAACGATTCTCATTTGAGAGTCAACATTTGTTTTTGCGGTCTCTTCGAATTTCCTCAAACTTCTGTTTGGAATCCCCGTAAACGCGGGTGCAAGTTGGCATCTCAATTCTTTTGGCGTGCCGTCAGAGCGTCCAGCTGACGATTTAAAGCTTCCTTGCGTTCAACGGGAATGTCATTCCAGTGCACATCCATCAGCGCGCCTTCAATGGCATACAACAACACTTTGGATGCCCTGAAACCGCGGGTGCGTACGGCACGGTACGCGTCGACTGCCCCCAGGCGGCGTAGGTCGGACGCACTGTGGATGCCCACCGCATGCAGCCATTGCGCCGACGTCTTGCCAAGGTTTTTCAGGTGTTGCAGCTCATCATTCATCAAGCCTCCTTGCGACGGCCGAATGGTTCGGTGGGTATCGTGACCAGGCAAGCCTGAAAGGAGTGTAGCGCTCAGTAGGAAAAGCGTAGTTCTTTGGTCGGCAACGACCTAAAAGCTTCTAAGGCAGGCGGGGGTTTTAGCGTAGGAAAGGGTGAAGCCCCCGGTACGCCCTGTGCGTAGCCGGGAGCCGATGCAGCGGTTTAGCGAGTGCGGTAGCGCAGGCGTGTGCCGAAATTGACGGACATCAGGATCTCATCGGCGCTTAACTCAGGGGGGAAATAAGTGCCGGAGATCTGGGCATGCGCCAGGCTCGC
This sequence comes from Pseudomonas sp. C6002, assembly GCF_013385805.1. Taxonomy (NCBI): domain Bacteria; kingdom Pseudomonadati; phylum Pseudomonadota; class Gammaproteobacteria; order Pseudomonadales; family Pseudomonadaceae; genus Pseudomonas; species Pseudomonas sp. C6002. Next base: position 130,337 of record NZ_JACAPH010000024.1, read on the forward strand.
CCCTTCCAGTGGGCAGTCACGCAAATCCAGGCCGCGCAAGTCGGCGGAGCGGAAATAAGCGTCGGTGAAATCCACGCCATCGGCATTCAGGTCGCGCAGGTCCAGGCCGCGAAAGTCGCCACCGCGCATATCGATGGTGCCGTCTTTCGGACGCTCCTGGTTGAAGCCGCGGATATCATCTTTATGCAGAAGCGCGTACAGCGGGGTATCAAGTAGCTTCGGCTGGCTCACAATGGCGACTCCCGTGTTGGAATTATGGCGCCATTATAGTGCCACTATTTCTCGGCCGTGAGCCCCGGAAGGCTGCACGACCAAGAAATATTTCTTACAGCCCCGGCAGACGCTGGCGAATATGTGCCACCAATGCGTCCAGGGTCCCGCTTTCATTGGTCTCCACGCGCTTGCTGAGCAGCAACTCCTCGGCGCTGAGCGGGTCACGGGTGGCCTGCTGTTCTTCGATGATGGCCAGGGTGGCGTCGGAGGGGTCGTTCTTGTCTGCCTGACGTTGTGCCAGCCAAGCGGCGATTACCGCCTGTGGCGCATTGCAGTCAAGGATCAGGAATGGCGCGCCGGTGGCCTCGGCGATCTTGGCCGCCGCGTCGCGTTGTTCTCGCTTGAGGAAGGTCGCGTCCAATACCACCGGGAAACCGGCGCGCAGTACGGTGTCGGCGATTTCGTTCAGGCGCGCGTAGGTCGCGGCGCTGGCGTCTGCGGCGTAGATCCCGGCCTGCGGCGTGTTCTCGACCTTCTGCTCGCCGAACAGGCGCTTGCGCTCTACGTCCGAACGCAGGCGAATCGCCCCCAATGCTTCTACGAGGCGCATGGATACATGGCTTTTGCCAACGGCCGATACCCCATGGGTGATGGCCAGGAAGCGCGACGGGATGGTGCTGTAGCTTTCTGCCAGGTTGGCGTAGTTGCGGTACTGGCGCAGGGTGGTAGCGCGCTGCACCGCGTCCGCCTCGGAAGGCATGCTGAACAGCGCGATCTTCGCACGTACCAGAGCGCGGTAGGCTTTATAGAAGTTCAGTACTTCCAGGCCTTGATAGTCGCCGGTCAGCTCCAGGTATTGGCTGATGAAGCGTCGTGCCAGGCTCTTGAGGCCGCGGTCTTCCAGGTCCATCGCCAGGAAGCCGGTGTCGGCATACACGTCGGTGAAGCGGAACGGCTCGTTGAACTCGATGCAGTCGAAGATCACCACGTGGCCATCAATCATCGTGGCGTTGCCCAGGTGGATATCACCGTGGCATTCACGGGTGAAGCCATTGAGCTTGCGTTGTTCGAACAGTGACTTGAGGCGCTCGAAACTGCTTTCGGCCCAGGCCTGCAAGGCGTCCAGTTGTGCCAGGTCGGCCTTGTCGCTGAGGAACGGACGGATCTGCTCGAAGTTCTGCAGCACCGGTGCCATGACATCGTGCGGCGTGCCAGCAGAGTTAGTGGCCGGCACTTTCGGGGCATTCAGGTGAAAATGCGCGATCTGCCTGGCCATTTCGTCGATGTGCGCGCTGGTCAGTTCGCCGTTGGCCTGCAGAGTGCTGAGCAGTTGGCTTTGCGGGAACTGGCGCATTTTCAGCATGTAGTCGACCACCGGACCGTCGCCGCCCAACTGCGGTGCCTCGGCGCTACCGGTGATCGGCAACACTTCAAGATACAAATCATCGGTCAGGCGCTGGTTGAGGCGCAGCTCTTCATTGCAGAAGTGTCCGCGGGCTTGCAGGGTGGTGAAATCGAGGAAACCGAAATTCACCGGCTTCTTCATCTTGTAAGCATAGGGCCCAGTGAGCAGGACCCAGGAAATATGGGTCTCGATGACTTGGAACTGATCCACCGGATGGGGAAACAGGGCCGGGTTTTGCAGGGCAGCAATCAGGGACTGGCTCACGGGCGATCCTTCAGAGTCTGGGAAAATTCATGGCGGGCATTATGGCTCCTACAGGCGGTCGTGCAAACCGCTGTCCGGCTCATGTTGGTCATCAATAAAGTGCGTATAATCCGCCGCCATGACTCGTACCCGATCTCCCCGTTCCCGTAAAAAACCTCCTTCCCGCGGCCTGCGCCCTTGGCTGGGCTGGGCGCTTAAGCTCAGCCTGGTAGGGCTTGTCGTGATCGCCGGCTTCGCGGTTTACCTCGATGCCGTGGTCCAGGAGAAGTTCTCCGGCAAGCGCTGGACCATTCCGGCCAAGGTCTACGCGCGCCCGCTGGAACTGTTCAGCGGCCAGAAGCTGAGCAAGGATGACTTCCTCACCGAGCTCGATGCCCTGGGCTATCGCCGCGAACCCGTGAGCAATGGCCCCGGCGCCGCTGCCGTCAGCGGCAACACGGTTGACTTGAACACCCGCGGCTTCCAGTTCTATGAAGGCCTGGAAAAACCCCAGCCGGTGCGCGTGCGCTTCTCTGGCGACTACGTAGCCGAACTGTCCTCGCTCAACGGCTCGAAGTTGCCGGTGGTGCGCCTGGAACCCTTAATGATCGGTGGGATTTATCCGAAAAACCTGGAAGACCGCATCCTGATCAAGATCGATCAGGTGCCGCCTTACCTGCTGGATACTCTGATCGCCGTCGAAGACCGGGATTTCTACAGCCACTGGGGCGTATCACCGAAGTCCATCGCGCGCGCCCTCTGGGTCAACACCTCCGGCGGCAAGATGACCCAGGGCGGCAGTACGCTGACACAGCAATTGGTCAAGAACTTCTACCTGACCAACGAGCGCAGCCTGACCCGCAAGCTGACCGAAGCCATGATGGCGATGCTGCTGGAGCTGCACTACAGCAAGCAGGAAATTCTTGAGGCGTACCTCAATGAAGTGTTCGTTGGCCAGGACGGTCAGCGTGCCGTCCACGGTTTTGGTCTGGCCAGCCAGTTCTTCTTCGGCCAGCCGTTGTCCGAGCTGAAGTTGCACCAGGTGGCGCTGCTGGTGGGCATGGTCAAGGGGCCGTCCTACTACAACCCGCGTCGCAACCCGGAGCGGGCGCTGGAGCGCCGTAACCTGGTGCTGGATGTACTTGAGCAGCAAGGTGTCGCCACCCCTGAACAAGTGGCCGCCGCGAAGAAAATGCCACTGGGTGTAACCACCCGCGGCAAGCTCGCCGACAGCTCCTTCCCGGGCTTTATCGACCTGGTCAAACGCCAGCTGCGTGAAGACTACCGCGACGAAGACTTGACCGAAGAAGGCCTGCGGATCTTCACCAGTTTCGACCCGATCCTGCAGATGAAGGCCGAAGCGTCGGTCAATGACACCTTCAAACGCCTGACAGGTCGTAAAGGCTCTGACGACGTCGAGGCTGCGATGGTGGTGACCAACCCGGAAACCGGCGAAGTCCAGGCCATGATCGGCAGTCGCCAGGCCAGCTTTGCCGGGTTCAACCGGGCGCTGGACGCGGTGCGGCCGATTGGCTCGCTGGTCAAGCCGGCGGTGTACCTGACCGCGCTGGAAAAACCGAGCAAGTACACGCTGACCAGTTGGCTGTCCGATGACCCGCTGTCGGTCAAAGGGGCTGATGGCCAGATGTGGACGCCGCATAACTTTGATCGTCGCTCCCACGGTACGATTTTCCTGTACCAGGGCTTGGCGCATTCCTACAACATCTCGACTTCCCGCCTCGGCCTTGAACTGGGCGTGCCGAACGTGCTCAAGACGCTCGGCCGGTTGGGCATCACTCGTGAGTTCCCGGCGTTCCCATCGATGCTGTTGGGTGCGGGCGCGATGAGTCCGATGGAAGTGGCGACCATGTACCAGACCCTGGCCAACGGTGGTTTCAATACGCCGATGCGTGGGATCCGGAGCGTGTTGACGGCCGAAGGCGAACCGCTCAAGCGCTATCCGTTCCAGATTCAGCAACGCTTTGACCCGGCCTCGATCTACCTGATCCAGAACGCCATGCAGCGCGTGATGCGCGAAGGTACCGGGCGCTCGGCCTACAACGTGCTGCCGGCCAACCTGACACTGGCTGGCAAGAGCGGTACCAGTAACGATTCGCGGGACAGCTGGTTCGCAGGGTTCAGCCAGGACCTGCTGGCAGTGGTTTGGCTGGGGCGTGATGACAACGGCAAGACGCCGTTTACCGGTGCCACCGGCGCGTTGCAGGTATGGACCAGTTTCATGAAAAAGGCCGATCCACTGCCGCTGAACATGCCGCAGCCGGACAATATCGTCCAGGCCTGGATCGATCCGCACACCGGCCAGGGTTCCGATGCCAACTGTCCGGGCGCGGTGCAGATGCCGTATATTCGCGGCAGCGAGCCACCACCCGGTGCAGCGTGCGGAGCCAGTGCGCCCGCCAGTGCTGAATCGGTGATGGATTGGGTCAAGGGCTGGATGAATTAAGCAAAGAGGGTTTCACGTGAACAAGTTGTTGATTCCAGCTATTACAGTTTTGGCATTGCTCGGTGGTTGCGCCAGCGTGGAGCGGGGCTCTATTCCGGTGGTGGACTCCAGTACAACGGTGTCCAACAACGACCGGATCTCGGCCAACGGCGGCTTCCGCCAAACCGTTACCAACCGTCCCGCCCAGGCCCGGCCCCAGGCGCAAGCCGTGCCTCAGGATTCTGGTGTAGTGGTGATGATCCCGGGTGGCGGCGCTGCCACCTCGGCTCCGATCAGTACTCAACCATGGACCCCAGGCCCAAGTACATCGGGCCCGATCGACGCCACGCCGATTCAAACGGCACCGATCAACCAGGGCACCTACAACATGCCGTCGACGCCGAGTGGAATTCCTTCCGCCAGCAGTGCCGGCGGTCTGTCAGCCGATGAGCAGTTGGATGGCCCGGTGCTGGCGTTGCTCACCACTGCCCAACAGCAGCAGTCGGGCGGCGATTTGAACGGCGCATCGTCGAGCCTTGAGCGCGCCCAGCGCGTGGCACCGCGTGAACCGCAAGTGCTATACCGCCTGGCTCAGGTTCGCATGGCCCAGGGCGATGCCCCACAAGCTGAACAATTTGCCCGCCGCGGCCTGACCCTGGCCAATGGCCGTCCAGACCTGCAGGCCAGCCTGTGGAACTTGATCGGTGATGCCCGCGAGAAGCAAGGCGATGCTGCCGGCGCCGCCCAGGCTCGGCAAAAAGCCAAGGTAAGCCTCTGATGGATGCACGCTTTCCGGCGATTGCCGAACAGTTGTTGTTGATCGAACGCGAACTGCGCTTGCAGGGCTGGTGGGACGAAGTGTCCCCCAGTGCTGAAGCCTTGAGCAGTGTTGAGCCGTTTTCCGTCGACACACTGGACTTTCACCAGTGGCTGCAATGGATTTTCCTGACACGGATGAAGCAAATCCTCGAACAGGACCTGCCATTGCCCAATGCGTCGGGGATTCTGGAGATGGCCGAGATGGTTTACGCCGATCGGCCACTTGAGAGCCTTGGCCTGCGGACTGCGCTGAAAAAGTTCGATCAACTGATCGTCGACGCTCGTTAATTGCCTGGCTGCCGGTTTTTCCGGCAGTCTTGCGCATATTTCTACCGCTTTGCGCCATTCAGGCGAGTTTTATCCCTCCTCAAGCCCCTTTCTTCTACGTTCTCATGCGCTTAGTTGGAAAAAAGCGCAATTATTGCTTGACTTGGAGGGGCTGAAACAGAAGAATCCAAAGTCCGCTGTAGAGGGACTGCCAGAAGCAGACCCACTCAGCAGATCATGAGGCGCATACCCGCGCCGACCTGTTACACCCGCAACGCGTTACCTCGCGCTGGGTGGGAAAATCCCGCAACACTTGGGACGCTCCCAATACTTGCTCAGTCAGTGCTGACGTAGTCGGCGACCACCGTCGCTCATGCTCTGCTGAGAAGTAAACCTATTAAGACCCGTCGGTTTTTAACGGACGGTATTCTGGCGTTTTAGAGGTGAACAACGTGGAGCTTTTATCTGGCGGTGAGATGCTCGTCCGCTTTTTGCGTGACGAAGGCGTCGACTATATCTACGGGTACCCAGGTGGTGCTCTGCTGCATGTCTACGACGCACTGTTCAAGGAACCGGCTGTTACCCACATCCTGGTTCGCCACGAACAAGCTGCTACCCATATGGCTGACGGTTACGCCCGTGCCACCGGTAAAGCCGGTGTGGTACTGGTGACTTCCGGCCCTGGCGCGACCAATGCCATTACCGGCATCGCGACGGCCTATATGGACTCCATCCCGATGGTGATCATTTCCGGCCAGGTGGCGAGCACCATGGTCGGTACCGATGCATTCCAGGAAACCGACATGATCGGTATTTCCCGGCCGATCGTGAAACACAGCTTCATGATCAAGCATGCCTCGGAAATCCCGGAAGTCATGAAGAAGGCGTTCTACCTCGCACAGTCCGGTCGCCCGGGTCCTGTGGTGGTCGATATCCCGAAAGACATGACCAACCCGGCGGAAAAATTCGAATACATCTTCCCGAAGAAAGCCAAGCTGCGTTCCTACAGCCCGGCCGTTCGCGGGCACTCGGGGCAAATCCGCAAGGCGGCAGAAATGCTGTTGGCGGCCAAGCGTCCGGTGCTCTACTCGGGTGGTGGGGTGATTCTGGGTGGCGGTTCTGCACCGCTGACCGAACTGGCCAAGCTGCTCAACCTGCCAGTCACCAACACCTTGATGGGCCTTGGCGCGTTCCCGGGTTCGGACCGTCAGTTCGTCGGCATGCTCGGCATGCACGGCAGCTACACCGCCAACCTGGCCATGCACCATGCTGACGTGATCCTCGCCGTCGGTGCGCGGTTCGATGACCGGGTGATCAATGGCGCGAGCAAGTTCTGCCCGAATGCCAAGATCATCCACATCGATATCGACCCGGCATCCATCTCCAAGACCATCAAGGCCGACGTGCCTATCGTTGGTCCTGTGGAAAGCGTGCTGACCGAAATGGTCGCTGCGCTGAAGGAAATCGGCGAAGCCCCGAACAAGGATTCCGTTGCCAGCTGGTGGAAGCAGATCGACGAGTGGCGCGGTGATCGCGGTCTGTTCCCTTACGACAAGGGTGATGGCAGCGTCATCAAGCCACAGACCGTGATCGAAACCCTGTGCGAAGTGACCAAGGGCGATGCCTTTGTGACCTCCGATGTGGGCCAGCACCAGATGTTCGCGGCGCAGTACTACAAGTTCGACAAGCCTAACCGCTGGATCAACTCCGGTGGCCTGGGCACGATGGGCTTTGGTTTCCCTGCGGCCATGGGTGTGAAGCTGAGCTTTCCGGATACTGACGTTGCGTGCGTCACCGGCGAAGGCAGTATCCAGATGAACATCCAGGAACTGTCGACCTGCCTGCAATATGGCTTGCCGGTGAAGATCGTCTGCCTGAACAACGGTGTACTGGGCATGGTTCGCCAGTGGCAGGACATGAGCTACGGCAGCCGTCACTCCCATTCCTACATGGAGTCTCTGCCTGACTTCGTCAAATTGGTTGAAGCCTATGGCCATGTCGGCATGCGCATCACCGATCTGAAGGATTTGAAGCCGATGATGGAAGAGGCGTTCGCCATGAAGGACCGCCTGGTGTTCCTCGATATTCAGGTCGACACCAGCGAGCACGTCTACCCGATGCAGATCAAAGACGGCTCCATGCGCGATATGTGGCTGAACAAGACGGAGCGTACCTAATCATGCGGCACATTATCTCCCTGCTTCTGGAGAACGAACCGGGCGCTCTGTCACGTGTGGTCGGACTGTTTTCGCAACGCAACTACAACATCGAAAGCCTGACCGTGGCGCCGACCGAAGACCCGACCTTGTCGCGTCTGACGCTGACCACCGTTGGCCATGATGAGGTGATCGAGCAGATCACCAAGAACCTCAACAAGCTGATCGAAGTGGTCAAGCTGGTCGACTTGTCGGAGAGTGCCCACATCGAGCGTGAGCTGATGCTGGTCAAGGTCAAGGCTACGGGTGCACAACGGGCCGAGATCAAGCGCACTACCGACATTTATCGCGGGCAGATCGTCGATGTGAGCGCCAGCGTTTATACCGTTCAACTGACCGGTACAAGCGACAAGCTGGACAGCTTCATCCAGTCGATCGGGACGGCCTCGATTCTGGAAACTGTACGCAGTGGCGTCACCGGGATTGCTCGTGGCGACAAAGTACTCAGCATCTAACTCAAATTTAGCGAATGGCCTTAAACGGCCTGGATATATAGAGGAACCTCATGAAAGTTTATTACGATAAAGATTGTGACCTGTCGATCATCCAGGGCAAAAAAGTCGCCATCATCGGCTACGGTTCCCAGGGCCACGCCCAAGCGTGCAACCTGAAAGATTCCGGCGTTGACGTGACCGTTGGCCTGCGCAAAGGCTCGGCCACTGTTGCCAAGGCTGAAGCCCACGGCCTGAAAGTGACTGACGTTGCTTCTGCTGTTGCTGCTGCCGACCTGGTCATGATCCTGACCCCGGACGAGTTCCAGTCCGCGCTGTACAAGAACGAGATCGAGCCGAACATCAAGAAGGGCGCCACCCTGGCCTTCTCCCACGGCTTCGCGATCCACTACAACCAGGTTGTGCCGCGCGCCGACCTCGACGTGATCATGATCGCGCCGAAAGCACCGGGCCACACCGTGCGCTCCGAGTTCGTCAAAGGCGGCGGTATCCCTGACCTGATCGCGATCTACCAGGACGCCTCGGGCAACGCCAAGAACGTCGCACTGTCCTACGCTGCTGGCGTGGGTGGCGGTCGTACCGGCATCATCGAAACCACCTTCAAGGACGAGACTGAAACCGACCTGTTCGGCGAACAAGCCGTTCTGTGCGGCGGTACCGTTGAGCTGGTCAAAGCCGGTTTCGAAACCCTGGTTGAAGCTGGCTACGCGCCAGAAATGGCCTACTTCGAATGCCTGCACGAACTGAAGCTGATCGTTGACCTCATGTACGAAGGCGGTATCGCCAACATGAACTACTCGATCTCCAACAACGCCGAATACGGCGAGTACGTGACTGGCCCGGAAGTGATCAACGCCGAGTCCCGTCAGGCCATGCGCAACGCCCTGAAACGTATTCAGGACGGCGAATACGCCAAAATGTTCATCAGCGAAGGTGCAACCGGCTACCCTTCGATGACCGCCAAGCGTCGTAACAACGCCGCTCACGGTATCGAGATCATCGGCGAGCAACTGCGCTCCATGATGCCGTGGATCGGTGCCAACAAGATCGTCGACAAAGCCAAAAACTAAGTCGTACGGATCAAGGGAAAACGCGGCTTAGGCCGCGTTTTTTCGTTTGCGGGGCAGGTTCTGGTATAAAGCTGCATCGTTTGCGGGCGAACACTCGCCGCAAGTTTCTGTCGAAATTTTTCACACCGTTGCAAGGTAAAGTCCATGAGCGAACGTCCCGAAGAGCCAAACCAGGCCTCTGACGCCGAAAGCCTGCTACCGATCGATGAACATGTCGAAGAAGGGCACGATGCTGAAGGCCGTAAAGTCCGGCATCGTGGCATCTATCTTCTGCCCAATCTGTTCACCACTGCGAACCTGTTCGCGGGGTTCTACTCCATCATCAATTCCATGAGTGCCCAGAGTGCGTTGGCGGCCGGCGATGCGGCCGGGGCCAGCAAGTACTTTGGTTTTGCCGCGATAGCGATCTTCGTCGCCATGGTCCTTGATGGCCTGGATGGCCGGGTTGCGCGGATGACCAACACCCAGAGTGCCTTCGGCGCCGAGTATGACTCGCTGTCGGACATGGTTGCCTTCGGTGTGGCGCCGGCGTTGCTCGCATTTGCCTGGGCGCTGGGTGATATGGGCAAGGTTGGCTGGATGGTTGCCTTCATCTATGTGGCGGGCGCGGCATTGCGTCTGGCGCGCTTTAATACCCAGGTGGGGACTGCCGACAAGCGCTACTTCATTGGCCTGGCCAGTCCGGCTGCGGCGGGTGTGGTAGCCGGTATTGTCTGGGCATTCAGCGACTACGGTATCCAGGGTTCCAAGATGTCGTTCCTGGTGGCCTTGATGGTTGCGGCGGCCGGCATGCTGATGGTCAGCAATATCAAGTACAACAGCTTCAAGGAGCTGGATCTCAAAGGGCGTGTGCCGTTTGTGGCTATCCTGGCAGTGGTGCTGGTGTTTGCCGTGGTCTTCAGTGATCCGCCGCGAATCCTGCTGCTGGCTTTCCTTGTGTATGCCGCGTCCGGCCCGGTGCAGTACCTTCTGCATCTTCGTCAGCGCAAAACGTTGCCTTAATGTAATTTCCCCCATACTCCGCAGTCTATTGGTGCATCTGTTCTCCAAAGCTGCGGAGTTGCCATGTTAATCAAGTTTCCCAAAGCGTCTGATTGCCAAGAATCGGATGTCACGCCTGAATCCCTCTATTTCTCTCGCCGCAGCTTGCTCGGTGGTGCGCTTGCCGGCCTGGCTGCCAGCAGCCTGCCGCGTTGGGCCAGTGCGGATGATGCGGCACGTTATGCCGATGTCGAGCCGGGCAATGCACCTGGCTGGTTTGCCGAAAAGCTCCCGGGTACCAAATGGCAGGCGATTACCGTCAAGGACGAGGCCATCACCCCTTTCAAGGACGCAACCCACTACAACAACTTCTATGAGTTCGGTACGGATAAGGGCGACCCTGCGGCCAATGCCGGGTCTCTGAAGACTGAGCCGTGGAGTGTGGTGATAGATGGTGAGGTCGCCAAACCTGGGCGCTATGCGCTTGAAGACTTCATGAAGCCCTATCAGTTGGAAGAGCGAATCTATCGACTGCGCTGTGTAGAGGCCTGGTCGATGGTCATTCCGTGGATAGGGTTCCCTATATCGGAACTGCTCAAGCACGTCGAGCCGACCTCGAACGCCAAGTACATTCGTTTTGAAACCCTGCAGGACCCCAAGAGCATGCCGGGGCAGCGGTCCAACTTCGCCTTGATCGACTGGCCTTATGTAGAAGGGCTGCGATTGGATGAGGCGATGAATCCCCTGGCGATCCTTGCGGTGGGCATGTATGGGCGGGAGCTGCCGAACCAGAACGGCGCGCCGTTGCGGTTGGTGGTGCCGTGGAAGTACGGATTCAAGAGCGTCAAGTCGATCGTGCGCATCAGCCTGGTCAGCGAGCAGCCGAAAACCACCTGGCAAAGTATTGCCGCGAGTGAGTATGGGTTTTACGCAAATGTGAATCCTACCGTCGACCATCCGCGTTGGACCCAGGCGCGGGAGCGGCGGTTGCCCAGCGGGCTGTTCAGTCCCAATGTGCGTGAGACACAAATGTTCAACGGCTACGCCGATGAAGTCGCTTCTCTTTATACGGGCCTCGATCTGCGGAAGAACTATTGATGCGCTATCCGATCTGGCGCATCGGCGTCTTTATAGCAGCGGCGGTGTGGCCGCTGTTCTGGCTGTACGAGGCCTGGAGCTTTGCGCTGGGACCTGACCCGGGCAAGGTGCTGATGGATCGGCTCGGGCTTGGCACCTTGATTCTGTTGTTAATAACCCTGGGTATGACACCGTTGCAGAAGCTCAGTGGTTGGGCGGGGTGGATCGCCGTGCGACGGCAACTGGGATTGTGGTGCTTTGCCTATGTGGTTTTGCATCTCGCTGCTTACTGCGTGTTTATCCTTGGGTTGGATTGGTCGCAGTTGGGGGTTGAGCTACGGAAGCGGCCTTACATTATTGTGGGTACGTTGGGATTCCTTTCTCTATTGGTGCTGGCAGTCACCTCCAACCGATACAGCCAGCGTCGCCTTGGTGTGCGCTGGAAGAAACTGCATCGTTTGGTTTACGTGATTCTCGGGCTTGGTTTGCTGCATATGCTGTGGATCGTGCGGGCAGATCTCAAGGAGTGGGCTATCTATGCATCTATAGGGGCGCTGCTTCTGGTCCTGCGTATACCGCCGGTGATGCGCCGAATTCCCCGTCTTATTGCTAAAAAACCATCTTCTGCAACAAAAGCGTAATTAACCCTTGACGGCAGATTCTGGAAGTCTATAATTCGCCCCACTTCCGGCGCAGTCGAAACGGAAAACTCCTTGGTAAACAAAGAGTTATGTAGGTTTCGACAGCGAGTTGCTTCAGGTCATCG
>NZ_JACAPH010000025.1:0-1295 GCF_013385805.1 Pseudomonas sp. C6002
GCGATCTGGTAGCCCGCATCCGCATGACGCATCACGCCGGTCGCCGGGTCGTTGTGCAGCACGCGCGCGATACGCTCGGCGGCTTCGTCGGTACCGTCGCAGACAATCACCATGCCCGAGTGCTGGGAGAAGCCCATGCCGACGCCGCCGCCGTGGTGCAACGAAACCCAGGTCGCGCCGCTGGCGGTGTTGAGCAAGGCGTTGAGCAGTGGCCAGTCGGACACGGCGTCGGAACCGTCCTGCATCGATTCGGTTTCACGGTTGGGGCTGGCCACCGAGCCGGAGTCCAGGTGGTCGCGGCCGATCACGATGGGTGCCGACAGCTCGCCGCTGCGCACCATTTCGTTGAATGCCAGGCCGAGCTTGGCGCGCTGGCCCAGGCCAACCCAGCAGATACGCGCCGGCAGGCCCTGGAAGCTGATGCGCTCGCGGGCCATGTCCAGCCAGTTGTGCAGGTGCGCGTCGTCCGGGATCAGCTCTTTGACTTTGGCGTCGGTCTTGTAGATGTCTTGCGGGTCGCCCGACAGCGCAGCCCAACGGAACGGGCCGATGCCACGGCAGAACAGCGGACGGATGTAGGCCGGGACGAAACCCGGGAAGTCGAAGGCGTTTTCCACGCCCACTTCTTGCGCCATCTGACGGATGTTGTTGCCGTAGTCGAACGTCGGGATGCCTTGTTTCTGGAACTCGAGCATGGCTTTGACGTGCACGGCCATCGACTGCTTGGCGGCCTTGATCACTTCGGCCGGTTCGGTCTTGGCGCGGGCGCGGTATTCGTCCCAGGTCCAGCCGGCGGGCAGGTAGCCGTTGAGCGGGTCGTGGGCGCTGGTCTGGTCGGTGACCATGTCCGGGCGCACGCCGCGCTTGACCAGTTCCGGAAGGATTTCAGCGGCGTTGCCCAGCAACGCGATGGAGATCGCCTGGCCGGCCTTGGTGTATTTGTCGATGCGCGCCAGGGCGTCGTCGAGGTCGGTGGCTTGTTCGTCGACGTAGCGGCTGCTCAGGCGGAAGTCGATGCTGACCTGCTGGCATTCGATGTTCAGCGAGCAGGCACCGGCCAGGGTCGCAGCCAGTGGCTGGGCGCCGCCCATGCCGCCGAGGCCGGCAGTCAGGACCCAACGGCCCTTGAGGTCATCGTTGTAGTGCTGGCGACCGGCTTCGACGAAGGTTTCGTAGGTGCCCTGCACGATGCCCTGGCTGCCGATGTAGATCCAGCTGCCGGCGGTCATCTGGCCGTACATGGCCAGGCCCTTGGCATCCAGTTCGTTGAAATGCTCCCAGCTCGCCCAGTGCGG
>NZ_JACAPH010000025.1:1349-1746 GCF_013385805.1 Pseudomonas sp. C6002
TGCACCAGCAGGGTTTCGTCGTCGTTGAGGTTGGTCAGGCTTTCGACGATCTTGTCGTAGCATTCCCAGTTACGTGCCGCACGGCCGATACCGCCGTACACCACCAGTTCTTTCGGATTTTCGGCAACCTGCGGGTCGAGGTTGTTCATCAACATGCGCAGCGGCGCTTCAGTCAGCCAGCTTTTGGCGGTCAGCGTGTTGCCGCGTGCGGCACGGATTTCAACGTCACGGTATTGGGTAGGCTTGGTCACAAAAAAATCCTCAACGATCAATGCGCGAACATTGATGGGTGCGAAGAGGATGCTCATGGACTCTTACGCACACATCTTTACTTGTACATACAAGCATATGCAATCAAGCGGCCAACTTTGCGCGCAAGGTTTGAAGATTTTTCCGG
>NZ_JACAPH010000026.1:0-35118 GCF_013385805.1 Pseudomonas sp. C6002
TCATGCTCGTAGGACGTCGGCGTATCGTCCCCGGGAAACAGCGCAATCAACCGACCGGCTTCGTCGTACTGATAGGCCGTCACCGCCCCCAGCGGATCCTGCTCGACCGTCAGCCGGCCTTTTTCGTCGTAGGATTTGAAGTGCTGCGCGCCGTCCGGATCGATCCGCTGCACCAGCCGTGCGCGCTGGTCGTGTACGTAGACTTCCTGGCTGCCATCGGCGTTGTGCACGGTGACCGTGCCGTTGTCGTCCCACACATACCGCGTGTCCATCTGCGAAAAGCTGGCCCAGTGCCGGACACATCGCGCCGCCTTGCCGGACCGTTCCCACTCCCAAAAGAAACTCGCCCCACCGGCCAGTTCCCGCTCCAGGATCACCTGCTGATCGTCGTACCGATAACGCTCGCTTTCGCCGACAGCGTTGGTCGCCTCAACCAACCGCCAGGCATCGTCGTACGTGTAGGAAACAACGTTCTGTTCGGTGACCCAGCCCGGCTCCCGCTGCACCTGATAGTCGACGGCAACGATATGGCCGTGCTCATACCGCAGCAGCAATCCCTGGCCAACATGGTTATCGATCCGCTGAATCCGCCCTGAATAATCGCGGGAAATGCGCAGCCGGTTGTCGTAAGCGTCACTGATCGCCGTCAGCACACCGTCACGGAAGTGGTAGAAAAGCGACGCCTGAGCCAGCACCCATTCATCCGGCAAAGCACCCAGATAAATCGCCGCTTCCGCCAGGCTATTGGTGATGGCCGGCCGTGCAGCAGAGGGCAGGGGAAAGGTGGTGCTGCGGTTTTCGTGATCGGTCCACACCACCGATCCGCCGCTCACCACCAAGCGCTGCGCCAGCGCATGACTCCAGCCAAACCCCAACCCGCAATCCACTTCCACGGCACTGCTGCGATACAACCGCGTCCAGACAAATGGCAGCACACCCTCCAACGAGCCATCCGTGAGGGTCAGCAGTTCCTCACCAGTAACCATCGATACCGGGCAGCCATTCGTACAGGTGCTCGCCGAACAAGCCGACGCATCCCCATTGGGGTTTTTCGCCGAAGCCGGGGCATCATCCACATGTTCTTGCTTCACCAGCGCCGTGCGCGCCGCCTTAGGCTTTCGGACCAGCGCTGCCGGATTCGAAACCTCGTTTACACCGGCCTTCAACGGCACGGCCGCTGCCTTGATCGACACTGGGTCATTTTTAAGCGACACCGGCTTAAGCACACTGGGGTGCCAGTCCAGCCGTGGTGCCTCGCCCAACTTGACCATCTGCTCGAGTAACACCCGTGCCCGGCCGGACCTGACCTTGCCCAGCACCTGCGGGCCCAAACGCACCGCCACACCCATGCCGCCAGTGGCCAACAGCAACAGCAGGTTGAGCAGTACCTCGGAAGTCATTTCCCCCAGCAGCTCGTTCATGTCCGGCGGCGGAAGCAATTGCGCCCAACTGACCATCGCCGACAAATAGATGAACAACAGCGGTTCATCGCTCAGCACCAGAAGACCGTTGGCAATGGCCTCATTGCTGAGCTTCAACAGCTCTTCAAGCTCGCCTTGGGAGAGGTACTGCAGCAACTTTTCGCTATTGGGTTTGATGTCCGCCAGCCAGTCGTACAGGTTTGGAATACCGTCCCAAAGGCTGTACAGCGTGTTCGTAATCCCTCGCACAAACGCGGCGTCCATCAACTTGCGACGGTCGAGGGCGCTGGCGTTTGAGTACTGTTTCCACTGCTCTTCGAAGGTGCTCGTCCATTCACTGCGCAAGCTGCTTTCCAGTGAGCTGATCACCGACTGATAGGAGGCGTAGAGCGCCTTGACGTGATCCTTGGAAACATCGGGGTAGAAGCTGACCTGATACTGCTGGTCGCGCGTGCAGTCGGTGATTTCCAGGATGCCGCTGGGGCCGATGGTTTTATGAATGGGGGGACCGATCAGGCTGCCGTCCTCGGCGATGGCCTGGAGCATGACCGGCGTGTTGCCGATCGGCACAAACCGCTTGCTCTCAAACATATGCACCAGGGTCAGCGCACCATTGGGTTTGCACATTGCAACGGTGGTACTGGGGGCTTTAGAGGAAACAGGCGCGACCAGCGCGACCTCATCCCCAACCTTGAACACCTGCTCGACTTCCAGCGACGAAAAGCTCCAGAAGCTCTCAGCCCAATCGTCAAACGAGTTAAGGCACTCCCTGAAATTACGAAAGACCGCTTCAACGTCCTTCGTCTCCACATCCATGGGAGCCAGGGCCAACCTGCCTAGGGCGGGATTCAAGAGGCAGCCCCATCGGGCAGAGCATTAATCAAAAAAAACATCGGCGTTCCCTCGCGCTGTGTGATCAGGCGAGGGACTTTGCAGAGGTTTGTAAGAGAAAGAAGTCAGAGCTATCCACTGCTACTGATAGGACGTTTCGCCAAATCCCCGGCTAAACCGACCCGTTTTCGTAAGCCAAATCTCCGACAAAAATAAATCCCACAAAACCCACATACGCAACAAATCCAACTTGACAGCTTCCATTCCCTTGGCGTCTATTGACGTACCCGCTGGATCATTTCGCAGATGTCCCAGGATGCTCAATGAAGACTGATACCTCACTGACCCACATGCCCAGCGTCCTGCACGCAGCCGAAAGCATCCGCCAAGGCACACTGACCCCTGTGCAACTGGTCGAGCAAAGCCTCGAAGCCATCAAAACCCACAATCCCACACTGAATGCCTTCGGCGACGTCTACACCGAATCCGCGCGGGAGCAGGCTGAAATCCTGACCGCAGAAGCGCAGGCCAACCAATTTCGTGGCCCGCTCCACGGCATCCCCTTCGGCATCAAAGACCTGTTCTCCACCGCCAATCTGCGCACCACCCGCGGTTCGCTGACCGGCCTGGACAACGTCCCCACCCAGGACGCCCCGATCATCCGCCGCCTCAAGGAGGCCGGCGCGATCATCCTCGGCAAGACCGCCACCACCGAATTCGGCTGGACCGGCGCCAGCACCTCCCGGGTTTTCGGCAATGGCCGCAACCCCTGGAACCCCCAGCTCACCAGCGGAGGATCCAGTTCCGGCTCGGCCATTGCGGTGGCAGCACGCATGGTCCCGGCCACGCTGGGTTCCGACGGCGGCGGTTCGGTGCGCATTCCCGGCGCCTTTTGCGGTGCATTCGCTCTTAAAGGCTCTCTGGGGCGCATCCCCACCTGGCCCTGGTCCGCCACTGAAATGCTCAGCCACGCCGGCCCGATCACCCGCACCGTGCGCGACAGCGCGTTACTCTTCGATATCCTCTCCGGGCCCGATCCGCTGGATCACCAGGCCTTGCCCGCGCCCACCGAGTCCTACCTGGCGCGCTGCGACCAACCGCTGGGCCCTGTGCGTGTGGCGTATTGCCCGACCTTGTTCGATACGCCGGTGGACCCGGTCATCGCCGCCACCGTCGAAGCGGCGGTGCATTACCTTGCGGATGAGCTGCCGGTCACCGTCACCACCCTGAACCTGGACTGGCAAGACCCGCTGGCCACCTTCGAAACCCTGTGGGTCGGCGGGCGCGGGATCGCTTATGGCAAATCCCTGGCCGATCGCCTCGACCAACTGGACCCGGGTTTCGCTGCGCTGATCAAGCGCTCCGCCGATTACGATCTGGCGGCCTACCTCAAGGCTGTGCAGCAACGTGCACTGTTCGCCAATCAGGTACACGCGCTGTTTAATGACTACGACGTACTGCTGATGCCGACGATGCCGATCCTGCCGTTCGCCGCCGACCGGGTTGCCCCCGAGGGCTGGCCGGGCGAGGAGGGCGCGGTGCCCTGGGCCCGCTGGACGCCGTTTACCTATCCGTTCAATATCACCGGCAACCCCGCTGCCAGCCTGCCCTGCGGCTTCAGCCCGAGCGGTTTGCCGATTGGCCTGCAGGTGATCGGCCCACGTTTTGCCGACGCCCAGGTGCTGCAATTCTGCGCGGCCGTCGAAGCCATCGCCCCCTGGGATCAGCACCTCCCCCCGATGCTGATGCCTTGATTGATTGCACCCGGAGTGGGCTCAAAAGAAGCCCGCCCGTGATAAACGCTTTGTGTTGTCCTGCCCTTTCACACCCTGATGAGTGAGAGGTACCCGTGACCCTGTCCATGGCTGTATTACGTTCTATGCTCCCCGCTGGACCGGCTCGCGCCGCGTTTCGCCGTGGGGCGCGCAATACCGGCCGCCTGAACCTGCCCTGGAATACCTCTTTTATGCTCAACCAGCCACGTCTCGACGAAATCATGCTCCTGCTCACCCAACACCAGCGCGTCAAGGCGTCGGACCTGGCGCAGGCGCTGTTCGTCTCCGAAGAAACCATCCGCCGCGACTTCAAGTACCTGGAAGAAGCCGGCAAGCTGCGGCGCATCCACGGCGGCGCGATCCTGCCGCGACTCAACGAAGAACAGCCGCTGCAGGTGCGCAGCCGCATCAAGCCCCAGGCCAAGACGCGTATCGCGGTGTGTGCAGCGAAGCTGGTGAGCGAAGGCATGGTGCTGTTCCTCGACACCGGCACCTCGACCCTGGCCCTGGCCCAGCAACTGACCGCGTTCAGCCAGTTGCGCATCATCACCAACTCCCTGGACATCGCCCGCCTGATCACCGAGCAAAGCGCCAACCAGGTGCTGGTGGTGCCCGGCGATGTGCGCCGCAACGACAACGCGCTGATTGGCGCCCACACCCTGGAATTCGTCCGACAGTTCCACTACGACATTGCCTTCATGGGCATCGGCGCTGTCGACCTGGAGCTGGGGTTCATGGACTACCAGGAGCCCGAGGCGCTGCTGCGCCGGGAACTGACCAAACACAGCCTGCGCAGCGTGATCCTGGCCGATGACGCCAAGTTCGGCCACCGCACCTTTATCAATACGCTGCCGTTCAGCGCCATCACCACCCTGGTCACCAATCGTGCGCCGTCCAACGACTTTGCGACCCGCCTGGAGCAAGCCCATGTCGATATCCTTTACCCCTGAGTTGCTGGTGCCCAGTGAACAGGACCTTGAAACCTTCGAGGCGCTGTTCCGCGACACCTCGGCCATCGGCGCGACCAAGGCCGGTGGGCTGCATCGCCTCGCCGCCTCGGCTGAAGACGGCGCCGTGCGCGACCTGTTCGCGGCCTGGCTGACTGAACGCGGTTTTGACGTGCGTGTGGATGCAGTGGGTAACATGTTCGGTTTGATCACCTTTAATCCAGAAGCGCCCTACGTGCTGTGTGGTTCGCATCTGGACAGCCAGCCGAGTGCCGGGCGTTTCGATGGGGTCTATGGCGTACTGGCCGGCGCAGTCGCGGTGGCCAGCCTGGCTCGCCAACTGCGCGAGCGCGGCGAAGTACCGGCGTGCAACCTGGCGGTGGTGAACTGGACCAACGAGGAGGGCGCGCGTTTCCAGCCCAGCCTGATCGGCAGCAGCGTGTTCACCGGTGACCTGGCACTGCAGGACGCCTGGGCCTGCCGCGATGGCGATGGCATCAGCCTCAAGCATGCGCTGCAGCAGATTGGTTATCTGGGGGAGGGCCGCGTCGAGCTGGACGTCGCCGGTTATGTGGAAATCCACGTCGAACAAGGTGGTGGCCTTGAGCGCGACGGGCTGGCCATCGGTGTGGTGCGCGACACCTGGGCCGCCCTCAAGCAACGGATTCGGTTCATCGGTGAACAGAACCACACCGGTCCTACACCCATGGCTGCACGCAAGGATGCCTTGCTGGCCGCCGCCCACGCGATCACTGCGGTGCGGGCCGAGGCCGACCTGCACGGCGTGCAACTGCACAGCTCGGTGGGGCGCCTGGAGATCTATCCCAATTCCCCCAACGTGGTGCCTTCCAGCGTGACGTTGCATGTCGAGTACCGCTCGCCCGACACCGAATTACTGGCCGCAGCCGGTGCGCGCCTGGACGCCAGCCTCAAGGCCACCGCCAGCGCCACGTCGACTGACTACAGCATCGAAAGCCGCGCCCTGCGTGAGCCGAGCCACCTGCATCACGGTTTTGCCGAGCTGGCCTACGGCGTCGGCCAGCAACTGCGCTTGCCCATCGGCAACAGCGTCACCGTGTCAGGCCACGACGCCATCAGCCTGAGCCGGCATTACCCGGTGTGCCTGCTGTTTATCCCGAGCAGCAATGGCGTGTCCCACAACGAAGCGGAATTCACCAGCGAGCAGGACATGCGCAACGGCCTGCACATGCTGACCGCGTTGCTGCACCGCGCCTGTTCCACCCCCAACGCCTACCGCTGAGGTCTGCCATGTCGAGTCGTTTGCAAGCAAAGTCACGGCTGCTGGGCGCCCTGGAGGCCGCCGGCTTGTCCGCCCATGTGGTGGTCGAAGAGGGCACCGCCGGGATTGCCTCGCCGGTACGCCTGGCCACCGAGTGGGCCGGTTTTACCGTCAGCGCACCGTGGGGCCAGTGTTACGCCAAAGTCTTGCATGACGACATGCGCGCGCTGATCGACATTGAACGCACTGCCCGCGCCACCCAACTGGCAGCTGATTGCGACGTGACGCCGGGTGTGCGCCTGGTGGATGCCACGGCCGGCGTGTTGCTGCTGGATGCGTTGCCCACCAGCGAGTGGCGTTGGGCCCGCCTCGACGAATTGATGCAGCCCCAGCGCCTGCAAGCGCTCTGGACCCTGAAGAAACAACTGCACCAAGGCACCTCGCCGGGCTTCGCCCGCTCGCCGCTGCAAGACATCCAGCACCTGCGCGAATTATGCGTGCGCTACAGCGTGGCCTTGCCCATCGACCACGCCTGGATCAGCACCTGCATTGACCTGGCCTGGACCTCGCTGCAACTGAACGCCAGCGACTCGGTGCCGCTGCACGGCGACGGCGTGGCGAGCAACGTGATGATCGGCCCGGACGGCGCCTTGCAACTGATCGACTTCGATTACGCCGGCAGTGGTGATCCCTGGTACGACGTGGCCATCAGCCTTAACGAGTTGTACGTCTTCGAAAACGACTGGCGCGAAGGCATCCATGCCTGGGCCGGCGAGTGCCGTGAAAGCGACTATGCGCGCTGCCGCTTGTACGCCTTGATCAACGATTGGTACTGGACGCTCTGGGGCCTGTGGGTCGGCGCTACCTCGGCGCGGCCGCTGGAGTTTTCCAAGGTCGGGCAGTGGACGCTGTTGCGCTGCCGCCAAAGTCTGCAAGACCCGCGGTTTGAAGGTTGGCTACGTCAGGTACAGGAGGGGCAGGCATGAAAGCGTTAGGTGAGGCGTGTACGCCACAAGAGTGTCAGCTGGAAGCGGCGGTGCGCGGGGTTGCCAGTTGGGGCGGCACCGGCATTCGTTATGAACCGGTCAGCGGCGGGATTTCCAACACCAACTGGCGGGTGGAAGTGGCCGGGATCGACACTGCGTATTTCTTCAAGGTGCCGGGCGTGGGCACCGAGATGTTCATCGACCGCCGCACGGCCCACGACGCCAGCCTCAAGGCGGCGCAAACCGGCTATGGCGCGCCGGTGTTCGCATTCCTTGAAGAGTTCGGCGTGGAAGTCTTCGAGTTCATGGAGGGCTGGCGCGCCTCCTCCAACCACGACTTCCTCGACCGCGACGTGCGCCACAACGCGCTGCACGCCCTCAAGGCGTTCAACGACCAGCCGCCACTGGTGCAGACCAAGACCGTGTTCGACATGATTGCCGAGCACCAGCGGCAGGTGGAGCAACTCAACGGCTGCAAGCCCGCCGACGACGCCTGGCTGCGCCGCCAATGCGACCGCGCCCGGGGCGTGCTGCAAGCTTCCGGCATCGACCTGGCTCCCTGCATGAATGACACCCTGGCGGGTAATTTCATGCTCAACGACCGTCGGCAAATTCGTCTGGTGGACTTCGAATACGCCTCCAACAACGACCGGCATTACGAACTGGCGCTGTGGTTCGGCGAAATGTTTTTCACTGATGAAATGGAACTGGCCCTGATCGAGGATTACTTCGGCCAGGTCACCCCGCAGAACCTCGCGCGCATCAAGTTGCACAAGGCCCTGGCGGACATCAAATGGTCGACCTGGGCGATGGTGCAGCACGCGGTGTCGCAGCTGGATTTCGACTTCTACAAATACGGCACCTGGAAGCACATGCGTGCCCGCAGCATCATCAACGATTCGCAATGGGAAACCTGGCTAAGACAGGCTTGAGCCTGCGCCAGACAACAATAATGCATTGAATGAAGTCACTTGGGCGCTGATTGGTGCCTGCGTTTTCACTGCTTGATTTTTGTTTGATCACACAAAAAAACGATCCACAAATTCAAGGAGCACCCGACTCATGAAATCTGATAGCGCACCACCCGGACGCCTGAAAAGCCAACTCTTTGGCGTGTACTTTTTCCTGTTGCTGATGCTCGCCTTATTCCCGCCGTTCTATTTGAGCGTGAGCGGCAGTACCGCGTTGGTACTGGGCATACCGTTGCCGATCTTCTACTGGATCGCCGTTGCCGTCCTCGCAGGCCTGGGCCTGTGGGCGTTGTACGTCGCCGAATTGAAGGCCGGCGAAATACCCGAAGAGGGGGATGCGCAATGATCAGCACCGCCAGCGATGCCAACCTCTTTATCACCTTCGGCGTCATCGGCCTGTTCCTGGCCGGGATGATCGCCGTGCTGTACGCCACCAACCGCGAGAGCACGAGTTTTTCCGATTACGCCGTAGGCGGGCGCTCCTATGGGCCGTGGTACATCGCCATGTGTTACACCAACTCGTGGTGGCCGGGCTCGACCTTTACCGCGTTTTTCGCCCTGACCATCGGCGGCGCCCTGGGCTTCTACGGCATGGTCTACGCCACCCTTGGCGTGACGGCAATGTACCTGATGGCCCGCCGCGCGTGGACCTGGGGCCAGCGTTTCAACCTGCGCACCCAGCCGGACTTGCTCGGCATGCGCTTCAACAGCCCGGTGGTCAAGCGCGTGGCCTCGATCATCGGCATCATCTCGGTATTCCCGTGGGTGGTGATGGGCATCCAGGCGTTGGCGATGTTGTTCCAGTTCGCCAGCTTCGGCCGCTGGGGCGTCACCACCTGCCTGGTCGCCGGCGTGGTGGTGGTGCTGGTGCGCCAGTACTGGACCGTGAGCATGGGCATGCGCGGGCTGATCATGACCGACATGTTCCAGGGCCTGATCGCCTATGTCGTGTGTGCGGCGCTGTGTGTGTTCCTGCTGTTCGGCGACCAGGCGTCGTTCTCCAACCTGTCGCACCTGCCGGCGAAAATGTTGCTGATTCCCGGCGCCAGCGGCACCGGTTACGGCCCGCTGTACATGTTCAGCCTGATCTTCACCGGCGTGATCGGCTCGATGTGCTGGCCCATGAGCTTCCAGCGCATCTACACCGCCAGCGGCGTCAAGGCGGTGAAGAAAGGCACGCTGTACACGATCCTGTTGGTGGGTGGTTTCTACGGGATTCTGATGCTGTTTGCCGCGGCCATCAGCCAGGACCCGAACGTCATCGCGCACCCGCAACAAGGCTGGTTCCTCTCGCTGTTCGACATCGGCGGGCCGTGGATGCTGGCGCTGGCTATCGTCATCGTACTGGCGGCGAGCATCGGCCACGTCGACGGCTGCGTGCAGGTCTGCGGCACCCAGTTCGCCAACGACCTGGCTACCTGGAACACCCCGCGTACCGATCGGCAACTGACGCTGCTGGCCAAGTCCGGGATGGTGGTGTTTATCGTTGCCGCCTCGGTGCTGGCGTACCTGACCTTTGATTACGCGCGACTGCAATTGCTGGCGCAGATTTCCTACCAGGGGATTATCCAGTTGGCGGTGCCGCTGTTCTTCGGCATTTTCAGCCGCCGCGGCAACAAGGAAGGCGCGATTGCCGGGATGCTGGCGGGGATCGTGATGGCGATTGTGCTGACGACGATGTACCCGGACGACATTCCCGGGCTGGGGTCGTTGACCAGCGGGATTGTGGGGCTGGTGGTCAATGCGGGGATTTTTGTGGCGTGTGCATGGGCGATCAAACCGAGTGCGCAGGAGAGTGCTCGGGTGGAGCAGTTGTTTGAAATGGCGGCGCCAGGGCGCAAAGTGCCAATGGGGGCAAGGCCGGTCCTGAACTGAACCCACTTCTCAAACCCAATGTAGTTCCAATGTGGGAGCCGGCTTGCTCGCGAATGCAGACTGTCAGTTAAAGCATCAGCGACTGATATACCGCATTCGCGAGCAAGCCCGCTCCCACATTTTTGATTGTGTTTCTACACAGCATTCCCGTTTTGTCGCAGGCGTTTGTAGAGGGTATTGCGGCTGACGCCAAGCTCTCTGGCCAGGTGAGAGATATTCCCGCCCACCGCCTTCAGTCGCTCATTCAGGTCCAGACTGTCATCCACTGCATCACACACCGGCACCACCCCATTCAAATCCACAAAAAAATCATCCGGCAAATGTTCCACCCGAATCGGCTGCTCTTCCGCCATGGCCAGCGCCACCTGCAACACGCTACTCACTTGGCGCAGATTCCCCGGCCACGGATGCTGTTCAAACAAGGCCAGCACCTCGTTACTCAACCCGGCCCACTGCGTCGGCTCGCGATGCTGTTGCCACAGCTGCTTGAACAGCGCCCGTTTATCCGTGCGCTCCCGTAGCGGCGGCAGCTCCAGGGTCAGGCCACCGATGCGGTAATACAGGTCTTCGCGAAAACGCCCGAGCTGTACCTGTTCGCGCAGCGAGCGGTTGGTGGCGGAGATGATCCGCAAATCCACCGGGTACAACTCGCTGCTGCCTACAGGCTGCACACAGCGTTCCTGCAATACCCGCAACAGCCGGGCCTGGGTCGGCAGGGGCATGTCGCCGATCTCGTCGAGGAACAGCGTGCCTTTGTCTGCCTTGCGGATCAGCCCGATGCTGCCTTTCTGGTTGGCGCCGGTGAATGCGCCTTTTTCATAGCCGAACAGTTCCGACTCCACCAGTTCGGCGGGGATCGCTGCGCAGTTGACCGCGATAAACGCTTGTTGGCTGCGAGAGCTGGCCTGGTGCAGGGCTTTGACGAACACTTCCTTGCCGACACCTGTTTCACCGTGGATCAGCAACGGAATATCCTTTTCCAGCAGGCGCTCGGCCTGACGCACGGCCTTTTCCACGCGGGCATCGCCGAAGTGCAGGGTCTTGAGACTGATGGCCGTGGGGCCAGGTTCGCGGGGCTTTTTCGTTTCCACAAACACGCGAGCCTGCACTGGCGCCTGTTTCGGCCGTTTCAGCAGGCACTGGAAACGGTTGCGTCCGGCGGCTTGCAGCGAGAAGGGCAGGCCTTCGGGCTGGTTGAGCAGTTCCAGCAGCGAGACCTTGAACAGGCTGTCGATCAACACCCGCGACAGGCTGATGCCCAGCAGGTTGTCGGCCCGGCGATTGGCCGACAGTACCTGGCCGCTTTCATCAAAAATCAGCAGCCCGGCCCATTGGCTGTCGAGATTGTTCAACCCGGTATTGAACGTCAGCTGGAAATGCTCACCGCGAAACAGGTTGAGGATCAGCCGGTTCTCGACGGTCTGGCTCATCATCTTGACCATGCCGAGGGTGTGGGAGGGCGGCAGGTAGCTGTCGCTGGACACATCCAGCACCGCGATGATTTCCCGCTGCGCATCGAAGATCGGCGCTGCCGAGCCGGTCATGAAACGGTTGGCCTTGAGGAAGTGTTCGTCATGTTCGATATGCACTGCCTGGGCACAGGCCAGGGCAGTGCCGATGGCGTTGGTGCCGCTGGAGCGCTCCATCCAGCTGGCGCCGGCGCTGAAACCACGGGCCAGCTTGGGGTCGATAAAGCGTTGGGTGCCCCACGAAGTCAGCACCTGGCCCTGGTTGTCGGCAAGCATGATCAGGCAGTTGGAATTGCTGAGGATGTTTTCGTAGTAGGGCAGCACTTCCTGGTGGGTGGTCTGCACAAGGGAATGCTGGCTTTCCAGCAACTGGCTGATGCCGTCTGCGGGCAGTTGGTCGAAGCTCGGTGTGCTCTGGTGATCCAGGCCATAGGCCCGGCAGCGGCGCCAGGAGTCCTGGATGATGGCATCGTGCGCCAGCGGTGTGCTCATGGCGGTGACCCTTGCTTTATTGTTGTTCTGGGGTGCGGAAGGCCCGTTCAGTGTTGTTCAGAACTGTTCATTGTCAACCCGCCGATTGTTCAGTTGTTCAGCCTGACCTGTTCATTTCTGTTCAGAGGCGAATCGCTGTTTTGCCTAACTCGTTGACCGGCCTGAGGTTTGGGTTGTTGGCACGGAACTCGCTCTGTGCTCCTGCCAGAACCATTCCAATAATAAAAAGGTCGTGTCATGTCATTGACCCTGGAGCACGTCACTCGCGTTGTCGAAGGCCAAACCTGGATCGACGACGCCAACCTGCGTTTCGAAGCCGGTTCCTTCAATGTATTGCTGGGCCGCACGCTCTCCGGCAAGACCAGCCTGATGCGCCTGATGGCCGGCCTGGACAAGCCCGACAGCGGGCGCATCCTGATGAATGGCGTGGACGTCACCCAGAAGCCGGTGCGCCTGCGCAATGTGTCGATGGTCTATCAGCAGTTCATCAACTACCCGACCATGACCGTGTTCGAGAACATCGCCTCGCCGCTGCGCCAGGCCGGAGTCTCTGCCGAGCAGATCCAGAGCAAAGTCCTCGAAACCGCGAAAATGCTGCGTATCGAGAAATTCCTCCAGCGTCACCCCCTGGAACTCTCCGGCGGCCAGCAGCAACGCACCGCCATGGCCCGGGCGCTGGTCAAGGATGCCGAGCTGATTCTGTTCGATGAGCCCCTGGTGAACCTGGACTACAAACTGCGCGAAGAACTGCGCCAGGAAATGCGCGAGCTGTTCAAGGCACGCCATACCATCGCGATCTACGCCACCACCGAACCCAACGAAGCCCTGGCCCTGGGCGGCACCACCACGATTCTGCATGAGGGCCGGGTGATCCAGAGCGGCAAGGCGGCCGAGGTCTATCACCAGCCGCAAACCGTGCTGGCGGCCGAGCTGTTTTCCGAGCCGCCGATCAACCTGATGCCCGGGCGCATCAGTGGCAATGAAGTGAGCTTCGCCAACTTCGTGCACTTTCCGCTGAACGTTGACCTGCGGCCCATCGGCGAAGGCGAGTTTCGCTTTGGCGTGCGCCCCAGCCATATCAGCCTGGTGCCGAGCAACGACGATGACCTGGAATTGGCCGTGACCGTGGAGGTCGCCGAGATCAGTGGCTCGGAAACCTTCCTGCATGTGCGCAGCGAACACTTCCTGCTGGTGCTGCATTTGCCCGGGGTGCATGAGTACGACGTCGACGCGCCGATCCGCATCTATATCCCCACCCACAAACTGTTTGTGTTCGATGGCCAGGGACGGCTGGTCCAGGCCCCCGGCCGACGTGTCGCGAGGGTTGCCTGATGGCCGAGATCCATTTGCAGAACCTGGCCCACAGCTACAGCTCAAAGCCAAACGGCCCCGAGGACTACGCGATTCGCGAGATGAACCACGTCTGGGAGCAGGGCGGCGCCTACGCGTTGCTGGGGCCGTCGGGCTGCGGCAAGTCGACCTTGCTCAACATTATCTCCGGCCTGCTCAGCCCGTCCGAAGGCCAGGTGCTGTTCGACGCCAAGGTGGTCAACGAGCTGACCCCGGAAAAGCGCAACATCGCCCAGGTGTTCCAGTTCCCGGTGGTGTACGACACCATGACCGTGTTCGATAACCTGGCTTTTCCCCTGCGAAACCAGGGCATGGCCGAGGCGAGGATTCACAGCAAGGTGCAGGAAATTGCCGAGGTGCTCGACCTGCAAAACCTGCTGGACAAAAAGGCCCGCAACCTCACTGCCGATGAAAAGCAGAAAGTCTCCATGGGCCGCGGGCTGGTGCGGGATGACGTGTCGGCGATCCTGTTCGACGAACCGCTGACGGTGATCGACCCGCACCTGAAATGGAAGCTGCGGCGCAAGCTCAAGCAGATCCACGAGCAGTTCAACATCACCATGGTCTACGTGACCCACGACCAACTGGAAGCCTCGACCTTCGCCGACAAGATCGCGGTGATGTACGGCGGGCAGATCGTGCAGTTCGGCACGCCCCGGGAGTTGTTCGAGCGGCCCAGCCACACCTTTGTCGGCTATTTCATCGGCAGCCCTGGGATGAATCTGATTGAGGTGCAGGCAGAGGCGGGCGGTGTGCGCTTTGCCGGGACACATCTGGCGTTGCCCGAGGCGTTGCAGCAGCGCATTGGCGAAACGCCTTACAAAAGGCTGCAGGTCGGCATCCGCCCGGAATTTATCCATGTGTGGGATGAGCACAATCCCGACGCGCTACAGGCGCAAGTCACCCATGTGGAAGACCTCGGCACCTACAAGATCATGACCCTCAACCTCGATGGCGCACCGTTGAAAGTGCGCCTGGCCGAAGACAAACCGGTGCCCGAGGGCCAGGCGTCCATCAGCTTTCCGGGGCAGTGGCTGATGGTGTATGCCGATGACTACTTGCTTGAGGTGCAGCCATGAACAAGGTGCAGAACAACAAGGCCTGGTGGCTGGTATTGCCGGTGTTCCTGCTGGTGGCCTTCAGCGCGGTGATCCCGATGATGACCGTGGTCAACTACTCGGTGCAGGACATCTTCGACCAATCCAGCCGCTACTTCGTCGGCGCCGACTGGTACAAACAGGTGCTGCTGGACCCGCGCCTGCATGACTCGCTGCTGCGTCAGTTCATCTACTCGGCGTGTGTGCTGTTGATCGAGATTCCGCTGGGCATCGCGATTGCCCTGACGATGCCCACCAAGGGCCGATGGTCGTCGCTGGTGTTGATCGTAATGGCGATTCCGCTGCTGATTCCGTGGAACGTGGTCGGCACCATCTGGCAGATCTTTGGCCGTGCCGACATTGGCCTGATGGGTTCCACGCTCAACGCGATGGGCATCAGCTACAACTACGCCGCCAACACCATGGACGCCTGGGTCACGGTGCTGGTGATGGACGTGTGGCACTGGACGTCCCTGGTGGCGCTGCTGTGTTTCTCGGGGCTGCGGGCGATCCCGGATGTGTACTACCAGGCGGCGCGGATTGATCGGGCGTCCAGCTGGGCGGTGTTCCGACATATCCAGCTGCCAAAACTGAAGAGCGTGCTGTTGATCGCGGTGATGCTGCGCTTCATGGACAGTTTCATGATCTACACCGAACCGTTTGTGCTGACGGGCGGCGGGCCAGGGAACGCCACCACCTTCCTCAGCCAGACGCTTACCCAGATGGCCGTAGGCCAATTCGACCTGGGCCCGGCGGCGGCGTTTTCGCTGGTGTACTTCCTGATCATCCTGTTGGTGTCCTGGCTGTTCTACACCGCCATGACCCACTCCGACGCCAACCGCTGAGGCCGCCAACATGAGCAAGCGCAAGCTGATCCCGCTGCTGGTCTACATCCTGTTCCTGCTGGTGCCGATCTACTGGCTGCTGAACATGTCCTTCAAGAGCAACACCGAAATCCTCGGCGGCCTGACCCTGTTTCCGCAGGACTTCACCTTCGCCAACTACAAGGTGATCTTCACCGACCCGAGCTGGTACACCGGCTACCTCAACTCTCTGTACTACGTCAGCCTCAACACCGTGATTTCCCTGAGCGTGGCGCTGCCGGCGGCCTAC
This sequence comes from Pseudomonas sp. C6002, assembly GCF_013385805.1. Lineage (NCBI taxonomy): Bacteria > Pseudomonadati > Pseudomonadota > Gammaproteobacteria > Pseudomonadales > Pseudomonadaceae > Pseudomonas > Pseudomonas sp. C6002. Next base: position 15,568 of record NZ_JACAPH010000026.1, read on the forward strand.
GCGTTCTCGCGCTACCGCTTCCTCGGCGACAAGCACTTGTTCTTCTGGTTGCTGACCAACCGCATGGCGCCGCCGGCGGTGTTTTTGCTGCCGTTCTTCCAGCTGTATTCGTCCATTGGCTTGTTCGATACGCATATCGCGGTGGCCTTGGCCCATTGCCTGTTCAACGTGCCGCTGGCGGTGTGGATTCTCGAAGGTTTCATGTCGGGCGTGCCCAAGGAAATCGACGAAACGGCCTACATCGACGGGTACAGCTTCCCCAAGTTTTTCGTGAAGATCTTCATCCCGCTGATTGGCTCGGGGATCGGCGTCACGGCGTTTTTCTGCTTCATGTTTTCCTGGGTCGAGCTCCTGCTGGCACGCACGCTGACGTCGGTGAACGCCAAACCCATCGCCGCAGTGATGACCCGTACGGTTTCGGCCTCCGGCATCGACTGGGGCGTGCTGGCGGCGGCGGGGGTGTTGACCATTTTGCCGGGCATGCTGGTGATCTGGTTCGTTCGCAACCATGTGGCCAAGGGCTTTGCCCTGGGCCGGGTTTGAGGAGTCGATGATGGAATGGATGGCCTGGACCACCCCGACTGCACTGTTCTTTGCCGCGATCGGCCTGCTGCTGGTGGGCATGACGACCTGGGAATTGCGCTCGCCGAGTATCCCCCGGCGCGGCTTTTTACCGATCAGCACCACCCGTGGTGATCGCTTGTTTATCGGTCTTCTCGGCAGCGCCTACCTGCATTTGTTGGTGATCGGCGTAACCGGCTGGAGCATCTGGGTGGCGTCCGCGCTGTCTCTGGTGTGGCTGTTGTCTGTGATGCGTTGGGGCTAGCTGCCCCTTTTGAACCCCAAAACCAGGAGGTCTCTATGTTCGATAAAAACAATAAGCTGCGACATAGCATTTCATTGGCGGCCGTGCTGGCGCTCAGCGGGCTCAGTGCTGCGGCCTGGGCGGATGCTTATGAAGACGCTGCGAAAAAATGGATCGGCAGTGAGTTCAAACCGTCGACCCTCACCGAAGCCCAGCAGCTTGAAGAGCTGAAGTGGTTTATCAAGGCCGCGGAGCCGTTTCGTGGGATGAAGATCAACGTGGTGTCGGAAACCCTCACCACCCACGAGTATGAATCCAAGGTGCTGGCCAAGGCCTTCAGCGAAATCACCGGGATCAAGCTGACCCACGACTTGCTGCAGGAAGGCGACGTGGTGGAAAAGCTGCAAACCCAGATGCAGTCCGACAAGAATATCTATGACGGCTGGGTCAACGATTCCGACTTGATCGGTACGCACTTTCGCTATGGCAAGACAGAATCCATCACCGACCTGATGGCCAACGAAGGCAAGAACTTCACTTCACCCACCCTGGACATCAAGGACTTCATCGGTATTTCGTTCACCACTGCGCCCGACGGCAAGATCTACCAATTGCCCGACCAGCAGTTCGCCAACCTGTACTGGTTCCGCGCCGACTGGTTCGAACGGGCAGACCTGAAAGCCAAGTTCAAGGAGAAGTACGGCTATGAACTCGGCGTGCCGGTGAACTGGTCGGCCTACGAAGACATCGCCAAATTCTTCAGCGAAGACGTCAAGGAAATCGACGGCAAGCGCGTCTACGGGCACATGGACTACGGCAAGAAAGACCCCTCCCTGGGCTGGCGCTTCACCGATGCCTGGTTCTCCATGGCCGGTGGCGGCGACAAGGGCCTGCCCAACGGTTTGCCGGTGGACGAATGGGGCATTCGCGTGGAGGACTGCCACCCGGTGGGCTCCAGCGTCACCCGTGGTGGCGACACCAACGGCCCGGCGGCGGTGTATGCCACGCAGAAATACGTGGACTGGATGAAAGCCTATGCACCACCGGAAGCGGCGGGCATGACCTTCTCCGAATCCGGTCCGGTGCCGTCCCAGGGCAACATCGCCCAGCAGATCTTCTGGTACACCGCGTTTACCGCCGACATGACCAAGCCGGGCCTGCCGGTGGTCAACGCCGACGGCACGCCGAAATGGCGCATGGCGCCATCACCCGTCGGGCCTTACTGGGAAAAGGGCATGAAGAAGGGCTATCAGGACGTAGGTTCCTGGACCTTCCTCAAGTCGACGCCCGAGAAGCAGAAACTGGCGGCCTGGCTGTACGCGCAGTTCGTGACCTCGAAAACCGTGTCGCTGAAAAAAACCATCGTTGGCCTGACGCCGATTCGTGAGTCTGACATCAACTCCCAGGCCATGACCGACCTGGCGCCGAAACTCGGCGGGTTGGTGGAGTTCTACCGCAGCCCGGCCCGGGTGGAGTGGACCCCGACCGGCACCAACGTGCCGGACTATCCACGGTTGGCGCAATTGTGGTGGAGCCATATTTCGGAAGCGGCCAGCGGAGAAAAGACGCCGCAGCAGGCGCTGGACGGGTTGGCCAAGGATCAGGACGCGATCATGACGCGCCTGGAACGCTCCAAGGTGCAGCCGATTTGCGGGCCGAAAATGAACGAAGAACGGGATGCGCAGTACTGGTTCGACCAGCCGGGCGCGCCGAAGCCTAAGTTGGCAAATGAGAAGCCACAGGGTGAGACGGTCAGTTATAACGAGTTGCTGAAGTCGTGGGAGGCGGCGCGCAAGTAACCCAGACGCCGCAGATCAAAAATGTGGGAGCGGGCTTGCTCGCGAAGGCGGTAGATCAGTCAGCAGATATGTGACTGACAGACCGCTTTCGCGAGCAAGCCCGCTCCCACATTGGGTTTGCGGTGTTTCTGCAAGGGGGGCTATTTGGGATACAGCGGCGGCAAGCTGGTGCTATCCCCTGCAGGGTCCTGCTCGCGCTCCGCCATCGGAATCGCCTTCACCGCCCGCCACAATTCCTCTCCCTGCCAATACTGCCCACTCTCGCTGTACAGCGCGCCGTTCAACCCATCCAGCGCATCCGACAACGGCACAAACCGCGCCGCCATATCCGCCAGGGTCTCCGGCTGCTGTCGCGCCCAGGCATCCAGCGCCTGACGCGTAGCCTGCGGGTCATTCGCCTGGCTCGCCCGCTTGAGGTCGTCCAGCAAGGTACGCGGGCTCGGGCCGGTTTGCGCCGCACGCAAAATCGCCGGCTGCCAGCGTGCACGCCACCACAAACCGAAGCCCAGCAGGGTGGTGCAGGCCAGGATCAGGCTGGTCAGTTGCCAGATCCACAGGCTGTCGTTGTCCGGCGCGGTGATCACGGTCGGGCTGGCCGGCGTGTCCACGATCAGGCTCGGGTTGGTCGCCACCTGCAGGGTGCGCGCCGGCAGGCTGGTGCGTTCCAGATGGTCTTCGTGGGTGTTCCACCACACCACGTCCACCGCCGGCAGTTCAAGCGCGCCAACGCGGTTGGGCACCAGCGCTTCGCGGTCTTCACGGCTGCCGATCAGGCCACGGTCGTTGTTCTGGTTGCTCAGCACCGGCTGGTCCGGGTAGCGGCGCAGGCCGGGGATGTCGCTCAGTGCCAGCGGTGGCAGTTGCGCGCCGGCCAGGCCTTCGGCTTTCAAGGTCAGGCTGCGGGTCAGGGAGTCGCCCACCTGTACGTGATCGGGCTCGGGGTTCCAGCTTTCCGTGAGGGTCAGGCTGCGGGCCGGCAGCCAGGGAGCGTCGGCCGGGTACATTGCCGGCTTGGCCTTGACCGTCAACGACAGCTCCGGCGAACTGACGTGAATCAGCTTGCCGGGCTTGGAACCCTGGGGGTTGTTGTCCTGGGCGGGCCGTGGCTCTACCAGGGTGGCGCTGAACGTCTGCGTCGGAATGGTCAGCGTGCCGCTGTGCTGCGGGTAGATGGCATAGCGGGTTTCGATCACACCGTGGCGGATGCCGTTGATGACTTTCTCGTAGGTGCGCGACTCGCCCAACTGCTCGATGCGCGTATCGGCGACCTGCAACGGCGTGAGGCTGCTGTCGTCATACAGCGACACCGAGTGGTAGACGCGCACGGTCAGCAACGCCTGGGCCTGGACGTAGACGCTGTCCTGGTCGAGGTTGGTTTCGATGAACACAGGAGCCAGTTGGGCCTCGGTGTTCTGGCTGACGGTTTCCACCACTTGCAGGGTGATCGGCTGGGTCTTGAGTTCGCCGATCTGCAACGGTGGAATCACCACGGTGCCGTTCTCCTTGGGCAGCAGGGTGATGATCCAGCGGGTGGTGGCGTGGTTGTCGCCGCCCAGGGTGGTGAGCTGGTTGATCTGGCGTGTGCCGCTCACTTCAAACAGAGGGTCCAGCGGCGCCAGGTCCGGTTTGCCGAACAGCGTGACGTCGTTGGATTCCACCGTCAGTTCCACCGTCTCCCCGGAATTGATGCGGCTGCGGTCGACACTGGCCACCAGGCCGGCGGCCTGGGCCTGGCTGGCCCACAACGCGAGGGTGAGAAGAAGGGCGGTGCAGCGGTTCATCGAGTCTTGTCCTGATGTTGTTGCTGTTCGTACCAGAATTTGCGTCGCAGCAACTCGCCGGGGTTGTCCGGGATCTGCCGCAGCCATTGTTCCAGGGCCTGGCGCTGCTCGCCTTCAAGCGTGCCGTCGACCGGGCGCAGGGGCGGGGTGGTGGTTTGTTCATCACCCAACTCGCTGCCGGGTACCTCGTTGCTGCCGGCGTGGGGCGTGGCTCCGGTTTGCGTGTCGGTCGCGCCGGGCTGGCCCTGGCCTTGGGACGTCTGCTCGCCACCGGTGGCGGTCTGGCTGCTGGCGCCCGGTTGCGCAGTCTGGCCGGGTTGGGTGGTTTCGTCATCCTCGTTTTTTGCAGGCTTGGCCGGCTCGGTTTTTTCCGGTTCCTGTTGCATCAGGCTTTCCACCAGCGCCTTGTTCTTCAGCGCCGGCTGCAAATCTGGCTGGGCTTCGAGGGCTTGTTCGTAGGCATCGATCGCCGCTTCCAGCTCGCCGCTTTTGGCCAGGGCATTGCCTCGATTGTAGTGGGAGTAGGCGTCGCTGCCTTCGGCAAACCGCTTGGCGGCTTCGGCATAGTTGCCCGCTTCATACAGTGCGACGCCTTGCCATTGCGGGTCTTCGAAATGTTCGGCTGCTTCGGCCGGGCGTTTTTTCTTCAGCAGCAGTTGGCCCTGTTGGTCGGGGCGCAGCCACAGGTCCTGGAAGTCGAAGGCATAGCTGGGCTGCGGCGCGCCCAACAGCAGCAACGGCAGGAAGAACAGCCAGCCACGGCGCCCGGCGCAGGCGGCCAGCAGCAATAGCGGTAAGAGCAGCCAGTAACCCTGGTCGGCCCAGGTGTCGAGGTGCAGCAGTTGGCCGTCATTGCGCAGGCTTTGCGGGCCGTCCAGCATCCCGAGGTGGCGCAGGTCCTTGTCGTCCAGGCGTGCCTGGCGGTAGAGGCCGCCCATTTCGCTGGCGAAGGCCTTGAGGGTCGGGCTGTCGAGACGCGGTACGAGGATTGCGCCTTGGGCGTCCTTGAGGAATTCGCCGCTTTCCTGGGTCACCGGCGTGCCTTCACGGCTGCCGATGCCTAGGATCGACAAGCTCGGCGCCTGGTTGCTTTGCAACTGCAGGCGGATCCCCTGGCGTTCCTGCTTGGACAGCGACGAGCCGATCAGCAGCAGCCGACCCTGGCCGAGGCCGCCATGCTTGAGCAGGCTCAGGGCCTTCTCCACGGCCAGGTCGGCGCGGTGGCCGGGCTCGGGCATGATCGAGGGGCGCAGGGCTTCCAGCAGGTTATGGCTGGTGGCCAGGTCGTCCGAGAGTGGCACCAGCGTATGGGCGCTGCCGGCGTAGACCACGATGGCGGTCTGCGCATCGCTGCGCGCCTGAAGCAGGTCGAACAGCTTGCGCCGTGCCTGTTCGAGGCGGCTGGGCGGGCTGTCGGTGGCGAGCATTTCCGGGGTCAGTTCCAGCAGCACCACCAGCGGGTCGGCGGGCTTCTGGCTGGACTGTTCGACGCGTTCCCAGCTCGGGCCCAGCAACGCCAGCACGGCCAGCAGCCAGGCGATGCCGAGCACCACCCATGGCGACTTGCTTTCGCGGCCACTGCCGCCGCTGAGCAGCGCGGCATGGAACGCCGGCGGCAGAATCATCTGCCAGCGCCCGGCGCGTTTCTGGCGGTGCCACAACTGCCACAGCAACCAGCCGAGCAGCGGCAGCAGCAACAGCCACCAGGGACGGAACCAGTGCGGCCACAGGGCGATCATCGACGCCTCCGCAAGCGCAGGCGTTTGAGGCGTTCACGCCATTCAGGATTGGGTTGCAGGAAACGGCCCTTGCTTGAGAGTTTGTTGAACAGGCGTTGCAGGGCGTTATCCGGCCAGCGTTCCTGGATCACCAGCAGCATGCTGAGGATCAGCGCCAACGCCAGCGGCGCGCTGTACAGCGCCTGGGCGGGGCGGGCCTGGGTGGGTTGCTGGGCCACGGGTTCGAGCTGGTCGAGGGTTTCCTTGATCTTCAGCAGTTCGTTGCCGTCGCGGGCGCGGAAGTAGCGGCCGCCGGTGGCCTCGGCGATGGCCTTGAGGGCCGGTTCGTCGAGGTCGAGGCTCGGGTTGACGCCGAGGATGCCCAGGGAGCCGGTTTGCTCGGGGTCTGCGCCGATGCCGATCGGGTAGATTTTCACGCCTTCTTCGGCGGCCAGGCGGGCGGCGGTCAGCGGGTCGATTTCGCCGGCATTGTTGGCGCCGTCGGTGACCAGGATCAGCACTCGGCTTTGCGCCGGACGCTGGCGCAGGCGCTTGAGGGCCAGGCCGATGGCGTCGCCAATCGCGGTGTTTTTACCGGCGATGCCAATCCGTGCCTCATCCAGCCAGGTGCGCACGGTGCGCCGGTCAAAGGTCAGCGGCGCTTGCAGATAGGCCTGGCTGCCGAACAGGATTAATCCCACGCGATCACCTTCGCGGCCCTCCAGGAAATCTCCCAGCAGGTGCTTGACCAGGCTCAGGCGGCTGACGTCTTCGTCTTGCCATTGCATGTCGGGGAAGTCCATCGAGCCGGAAACGTCCACCGCCACCAGCAAGTCGCGGCCGCTGGCTGCAATCGGCAAGGGTTCGCCCAACCATTCCGGGCGGGCGGCGGCGGTCAACAGCAGCAGCCACAGGAACACAAACGGTGCTTGCTGGCGCCATCCCGGCAGGTTGACCCGCGCGCGGCGGCGGGCCAGGCCTTCGAGGTCGCTGAGGAAGCTGACTTTCAGCGCCGGTTCGCCGCTGTCGGCCACCGGCAGGATAATCCGCAGCAACCACGGCAATGGCAACAGGGCAAAGATCCACGGCCAGGCGAACTCAAACATGTTTGCGAATCCAGGTATCGACGGCCTGGGTCAGACCGGCGATGGCCTTGTCGTCGAGTTTGCATTCGGGCTTGTAGGCGCCTTCCACCAGCACCATCCAGCGGGTCAGGCCGGCAGCGGGGCAACGGTTGTCGAGGAACGCCAGCCACTTGCGGCCGTTGAGGGTGTGGCTCTGGCTGTAGGGGTAGTCGTTGCGGCACAGGCGCTTGAGCAGGCCGTTGAGTTGTTGCAGCCAGGCACCGGCCGGTGCGCCGTCGTAGGGTTTGGGCATCAGCGCCAGTTCGGCGAGGGCGGCGATGCGCAGCGGGTCCAGGGGTTGTTCGGCACGGGCCAATGGGCGCTTGGCTGGCAGGAAACGGCGCAGCCACCACAGGCCCCAGCCCGCCAACGGGATGATCAGCAGCAACAGCCACCAACCCGGCGCCGGCGGCCAGAAGCCGATCACCGGCGGGGCGATCAGGGGTTGCAGTTGGTCGAGGCTGCTCATTGCTTTTTAACCGGACGTTGCGGGTTCAGGTATTCGCGCAGTTGCTCGACCATTTCACCCTGGGTACTCAAGGGCATCAACAGCACCCGCAGCTTTTGCGCGAGCAGTTCCCAGCGTGCGCTGCGGGCTTCGGCCTGGGCCTTGTAGGCCTGGCGCAGATCAAAATTCAGAGTGTCCAGTTCCAGCTGTGCGCCGCGCTCGGCGAAGCGCAGCAGGCCGGCGGCGGGCAGGGCGTGGTCCAGCGGGTCGGACACCGGCAACAGCAGCAGGTCGCAATGCCGCGACAACAGGCTCAGCTGTTGCTCGGCGCCTTCGGTCAGGGCGCGCTCGTCACAGATCACAATCACCAGGCTGCCAGGGCGCAATACTTCCCGGGCTCGGCGCAAGGCCATGCCGAGGGCGTCGGCTTCGGGGCGGCGTTCGGTGTTGAGGCTCTGGTTGACCCGTACCAACCGGTTGAGCAATTGCAGCAGGCTTTGCTTGCTGCGCCGGGGTTTGATTTCGTAGTGCTCGCTGTCACCGAACACCAGCCCGCCGACCCGGTCGTTATGGCCCAGTGCCGCCCAGCCAATCAGGCTCGCGGCCTGGGCCGCCAGTACCGACTTGAACATCTGCCCCGAGCCGAAAAACAGCCGGCAGCTTTGCTCCACCATGATGAAGATCGGCCGTTCGCGCTCTTCATGAAACAGCTTGGTGTGGGGCTCCTGGGTGCGTGCAGTGACGCGCCAGTCGATGGTGCGCACATCGTCGCCGGCCTGATACACCCGCACCTGGTCGAAGTCGACCCCGCGCCCGCGCAGTTTCGAGTGGTGCAGGCCGATCAGCGGGCTGCGCTGGCTCGGCGTGGAAAACAGCTGCACTTCCCGCACGCGATGGCGCATCTCGATCAATTCGCTCAGGGTGACACGGGTTCCATCGCCAGCGTTCATGGACGTCAAGCGACGGCAACGACGTCGAGAATGCGTTGCACCACGCGGTCCTGGTCGATGCCGGCCGCTTCGGCCTCGAACGACAGAATGATGCGGTGGCGCAGCACGTCGAACAGCACCGCCTGGATGTCTTCCGGGCTGACGAAATCGCGGCCGGCCAGCCAGGCGTGGGCCCGGGCGCAGCGGTCCAGGGCAATCGAGCCACGAGGGCTGGCGCCATAGGCAATCCATTCGGCCATTTCCGGATCGAACTTGGCCGGGGTGCGAGTGGCCATGACCAGTTGCACCAGGTATTCCTCCACCGCATCGGCCATGTACAGGCCGAGGATTTCCTTGCGCGCGGCGAAGATCGCCTGCTGGCTGACGCGCCGCTCGGGCTTGGTTTCACCGTTGAGGGCTTCGCCACGGGCCTGCTGCAGGATGCGGCGCTCGACGGCGGCATCGGGGAAGCCGATTTTCACGTGCATCAGGAAACGGTCGAGCTGGGCTTCGGGCAGCGGGTAGGTGCCTTCCTGCTCGATCGGGTTTTGCGTGGCCATCACCAGGAACAATGGCGACAACTCGTAAGTGCTGCGCCCCACGCTGACCTGGCGCTCGGCCATGGCTTCGAGCAATGCCGACTGCACCTTGGCCGGGGCACGGTTGATTTCGTCCGCCAGCACCAGGTTGTGGAAGATCGGGCCTTGCTGGAACACGAAACTGCCGGTTTCCGGGCGATAGATCTCGGTGCCGGTGATGTCGGCGGGCAGCAGGTCGGGGGTGAACTGGATGCGATGGAACTGGGCCTCGATCCCTTCGGCAAGCTCCTTGATGGCCTTGGTCTTGGCCAGCCCGGGAGCGCCTTCAACCAGCATGTGGCCATCGGCGAGCAGGGCAATGAGCAAGCGCTCGATGAGTTTTTCCTGGCCGAGAATCTGCGTTGAAAGAAAGGTTCGCAGCGCAAGCAGCGCTTCACGATGTTCCATCGATGACGGTTCCTGGAGAGGTGAGACTGGGCATTGCGAAAAATGCCAGGCCTGGGGGCGTTACTTTAATGCATCGGAGGGGGTGGAGACTAACGGCGCGGGGGGTATTTTTCGGGAAATGTGGGAAATGTCTGAGGTTTTTTCCGATAGGCGCCTGCCTTTGTGGCGAGGGAGCTTGCTCCCGCTGGGTTGCGCAGCAGCCCCAACAAGGCTGCCGAGTTTTTCCAGGCAGAACGCAGTTGGCTGGATTGGGGCCGCTTCGCAGCCCAGCGGGAGCAAGCTCCCTCGCCACATTGTGCGGATTTGGCAACTAGGCCCGGATATAGGTTCCGGTGCCCTTGAGAATGTTCTGCAGGGTTTCTTCCACTTCGGCCAGATCCGACTCGGCGGTGCCGTGGGTGATTGCCAATTGATCGTGGCCGCCCAATGCATCGGCATCCGCCGCGCCAATCTCCACCAACAGTGTCGTGGCACTCAGGGTGATCTTCAGCCCGTCCAGGGTCGACGGCTCGTAATCCCAGGTGACTTCCACCTCGTCCTCGTCCGGATAACGGGTCACCATGAACATCTCGCCCTTGTCGCCGTGGCAGCAGAGCATGGCCATGTTGTCTTCTTCGTCATCGCACGGGTTGACGATCAGGTGGGCGGTGGTGAGTTGCAATGGCATGGTTAATCCTGTCTGGGGGAGGGCGAAGCAGGGCAATTGTGCCATTGCGGCGAATTTTGTGCTGCATCGTGTGTCAGACCTTGTGGCATGACCTGGCGGGCAATATCAGTCATTTCCGGTACTCGGCGCCTTGGGATTTCTCTGAAAACACCCGGTTGCCCAAGTCGCAACCCGCCGGCAGCGTGCCGATGACCGAATATGTCGCAGCGTCGCAAGCAGCTTGCTTCCTACACTCGTTAAGCTGCGCAACGGATGTGCCTCGCCAGGAGTCTGACCTGCCCGTCGTACCGTCACCTGGCAAGGTGCGCATCTTATGGAAGTTGAATGTGACCTCATTGTCTTGTCCAGCTTCACCCACCTGTCACTCTGAATTCGTTACTGTAGACCGCGAACAGAGCTGACGGACTCCCCGCAAGGGGATAACACGCGACGCTTCCATCAATAACAAGCCCAAGCGGAGTACCACAGATGGCGTTCTTCACCGCAGCCAGCAAAGCCGACTTCCAGCACCAACTGCAAGCGGCACTGGCGCAGCACATCAGTGAACAGGCACTGCCACAAGTGGCGCTGTTCGCTGAACAATTCTTCGGCATCATTTCCCTGGATGAACTGACCCAGCGTCGCTTGTCCGACCTGGCCGGTTGCACCCTGTCTGCCTGGCGCCTGCTTGAGCGCTTTGATCACAACCAACCGCAAGTGCGGGTCTACAACCCCGATTACGAACGTCATGGCTGGCAATCGACCCACACTGCGGTCGAAGTGCTGCACCACGACCTGCCATTCCTGGTGGACTCGGTGCGTACCGAGCTGAACCGCCGTGGCTACAGCATCCACACCCTGCAAACCACCGTACTCAGCGTGCGTCGTGGCAAGAAGGGCGAATTGCTGGAAATCCTGCCCAAAGGCACCCAGGGCGAAGACGTTCAGCAAGAATCGCTGATGTACCTGGAAATCGACCGTTGCGCCAACGCCGCCGAGCTGAGTGTCCTGAGCAAGGAACTTGAGCAGGTACTGGGCGAAGTGCGCGTTGCCGTCGCCGATTTCGAACCGATGAAAGCCAAGGTCCAGGAACTGCTGGCCGGTATCGACGCCAGCCCGTACGTGATCGACGGCGAAGAAAAAGCCGAGATCAAGAGCTTCCTGGAATGGCTGGTGGGCAACCACTTCACCTTCCTCGGCTATGAAGAGTTTGTGGTACGTGACGAGGCGGACGGCGGTCATATCGAATATGACGCCAACTCGTTCCTCGGTCTGACCAAACTGCTGCGCCCGGGCCTGACGGCCGACGAGCTGCGCATCGAAGACTACGCGGTGAACTACCTGCGTGAGCCGGCCGTGCTGTCGTTCGCCAAGGCTGCACACCCAAGCCGCGTGCACCGCCCGGCCTACCCGGACTACGTGTCGATCCGCCAGATCGACGCCGACGGCAAGGTCATCAAGGAATGCCGCTTCATGGGCCTCTACACCTCCTCGGTGTACGGCGAAAGCGTGCGGGTGATTCCTTACATCCGTCGCAAGGTGACGGAAATCGAGCGTCGCTCGGGCTTCCAGGCCAAGGCGCACTTGGGCAAGGAACTGGCCCAGGTGGTCGAGGTGCTGCCCCGTGATGACCTGTTCCAGACCCCGGTGGACGAGCTGTTCAGCACCGTGATGTCGATCGTGCAGATCCAGGAACGCAACAAGATCCGCGTGTTTCTGCGCAAGGACCCGTACGGCCGTTTCTGCTACTGCCTGGCCTACGTGCCGCGCGACATCTATTCCACCGAGGTGCGCCAGAAGATCCAGCAAGTGCTGATGGATCGCCTGAAAGCCTCGGACTGCGAGTTCTGGACGTTCTTCTCCGAGTCCGTACTGGCTCGCGTGCAGTTGATCCTGCGGGTAGACCCGAAGAACCGCCTGGACATCGACCCGCTGCAACTGGAAAAAGAAGTGGTGCAGGCCTGCCGCAGCTGGCAGGACGACTACTCCAGCCTGGTGGTGGAAAGCTTCGGCGAAGCCCACGGCACCAACGTGCTGGCTGATTTCCCGAAAGGTTTCCCGGCCGGCTACCGTGAGCGTTTCGCCGCGCATTCGGCCGTGGTCGACATGCAGCACTTGCTCAGCCTGACCGAAGCCAACCCGCTGGTGATGAGCTTCTACCAGCCGCTGGGCCAGGTTTCCGGCCAGCGCGAGCTGCATTGCAAGCTGTATCACGCCGATACGCCGCTGGCGCTGTCCGATGTGCTGCCGATCCTGGAAAACCTTGGCCTGCGTGTCCTGGGTGAATTCCCGTACCGCCTGCGTCATGCCAATGGCCGCGAGTTCTGGATTCACGATTTCGCGTTCATCGCCGCCGAAGGCGTGAACCTCGATATCCAGCAATTGAACGACACCCTGCAGGACGCGTTCGTGCATATCGTGCACGGCGATGCCGAAAACGATGCGTTCAACCGCCTGGTGCTGACGGCCGGCCTGCCATGGCGCGACGTGGCGCTGCTGCGTGCCTACGCCCGTTACCTGAAGCAGATTCGCCTGGGCTTCGACCTGGGTTACATCGCCAGCACCCTGAACAACCACACCGACATCGCCCGCGAGTTGACCCGGTTGTTCAAGACCCGTTTCTACCTGGCGCGCAAGCTCACCGCCGAAGACCTCGAAGACAAGCAGCAACGCCTGGAACAAGCGATCCTCACGGCCCTGGACGACGTTCAGGTGCTCAACGAAGACCGCATCCTGCGTCGCTACCTGGACCTGATCAAGGCCACCCTGCGGACCAACTTCTACCAGGCTGACGCCAACGGCCAGAACAAGTCGTACTTCAGCTTCAAGTTCAACCCGCACGCGATTCCTGAGCTGCCCAAGCCGGTGCCGAAGTTTGAAATCTTCGTCTACTCGCCTCGGGTTGAAGGCGTGCACCTGCGCTTTGGCAACGTCGCTCGCGGCGGCCTGCGTTGGTCCGACCGTGAAGAAGACTTCCGCACTGAAGTGCTGGGCCTGGTAAAAGCCCAGCAAGTGAAGAACTCGGTGATCGTGCCGGTGGGCGCCAAGGGCGGTTTCCTGCCGCGTCGCCTGCCGTTGGGCGGCAGCCGGGACGAGATCGCGGCCGAGGGCATCGCCTGCTACCGCATCTTCATTTCGGGCTTGCTGGACATTACCGACAACCTGAAAGACGGCGCCCTGGTGCCACCGTTGAACGTGGTGCGCCACGACAACGATGACCCGTACCTGGTAGTAGCAGCGGACAAGGGCACTGCGACCTTCTCCGACATCGCCAACGGCATCGCCATCGACTACGGCTTCTGGCTGGGTGATGCGTTCGCTTCCGGTGGTTCTGCCGGTTACGACCACAAGAAAATGGGCATCACCGCCAAGGGCGCGTGGGTGGGGGTGCAGCGTCACTTCCGTGAGCGCGGCATCAACGTCCAGCAAGACAGCATCACCGTGGTGGGCGTGGGCGACATGGCCGGCGACGTGTTCGGCAACGGCCTGTTGATGTCAGACAAGCTGCAACTGGTCGCGGCCTTCAACCACCTGCACATCTTCATCGATCCAAACCCGAACCCGGCCAACAGCTTCGCTGAACGTCAGCGCCTGTTCGACCTGCCGCGCTCGGCCTGGACCGACTACGACACCAGCATCATGTCCGAAGGCGGCGGTATCTTCTCGCGCAGCGCGAAGAGCATTGCCATCTCGCCACAGATGAAAGAACGCTTCGACATCCAGGCCGACAAGCTGACCCCGACCGAACTGCTGAATGCCTTGCTCAAGGCACCGGTGGACCTGTTGTGGAACGGCGGTATCGGTACTTACGTCAAGGCCAGCACCGAGAGCCACGCCGATGTGGGCGACAAGGCCAACGACGCCCTGCGCGTCAATGGCAACGAGCTGCGCTGCAAGGTGGTGGGCGAGGGCGGTAACCTCGGCATGACGCAGCTGGGTCGTGTGGAATTCGGCCTCAATGGCGGCGGTTCCAACACCGACTTCATCGACAACGCCGGTGGTGTGGACTGCTCCGACCACGAAGTGAACATCAAGATCCTGCTCAACGAAGTGGTGCAGGCCGGTGACATGACCGACAAGCAGCGCAACCAGTTGCTGGCGAGCATGACCGACGAAGTCGGCAGCCTGGTGTTGGGCAACAACTACAAGCAAACCCAGGCCCTGTCCCTGGCTGCCCGCAAAGCCTTCGAGCGCGTGGCCGAGTACAAGCGCCTGATGAGCGATCTGGAAGGCCGTGGCAAGCTGGACCGCGCCATCGAGTACCTGCCGACCGAGGAGCAGCTCAACGAGCGCGCCGCTGCGGGCAAGGGCCTGACCCGTCCGGAGCTGTCGGTACTGATCTCCTACAGCAAGATCGACCTCAAGGAAGCGTTGCTCAAATCCCTGGTGCCGGATGACGACTACCTGACCCGTGACATGGAGACCGCTTTCCCGCCGAGCCTGGTGGCGAAGTTCTCCGAAGCCATGCGTCGCCACCGTCTGAAGCGCGAGATCGTCAGCACCCAGATCGCCAACGACCTGGTCAACCACATGGGCATCACCTTCGTTCAGCGACTCAAAGAGTCCACCGGCATGAGCCCGGCGAACGTGGCGGGCGCCTACGTGATCGTGCGAGACATCTTCCACCTCCCGCACTGGTTCCGTCAGATCGAAGCCCTGGACCACCAGGTCTCGGCCGACGTGCAACTGGAGCTGATGGACGAGCTGATGCGCCTGGGCCGCCGTGCCACGCGCTGGTTCCTGCGCAGCCGTCGCAACGAACAGGATGCCGGGCGTGATGTTGCGCACTTCGGTCCGCACCTTGCCGCGCTGGGCCTCAAGCTCGACGAACTGCTGGAAGGCCCGACCCGCGAAGGTTGGCAGAACCGTTACCAGGCTTATGTCGAAGCCGGTGTGCCGGAGTTGTTGGCGCGCATGGTTGCAGGCACTACCCACCTGTACACCCTGCTGCCGATCATCGAAGCCGCCGACGTGACAGGCCAGAGTGCGGCAGACGTCGCGAAGGCTTACTTCGCCGTCGGCAGCGCCCTGGACTTGCCGTGGTACCTGCAGCAGATCAGCAGCCTGCCCGTGGGCAACAACTGGCAGGCCCAGGCCCGCGAAGCCTTCCGCGATGACGTGGATTGGCAGCAACGGGCGATCACCATTTCCGTACTGCAAATGGCCGATGCGCCAGAAGACATGGAAGCCCGCGTGGCCCTGTGGCTTGAGCAGCACCAGGACATGGCTGATCGCTGGCGCACCATGATGGTGGAGATTCGTGCTGCAGTCGGCACGGACTACGCCATGTACGCGGTGGCCAACCGTGAGTTGCTGGACCTGGCGATGAGCGGTCAATCGGTGCTGTAACTGGCTTGATTGAGCGGTAAAACCAAAAGCCCGGTATCGAAAGATATCGGGCTTTTTTGCATTTGATTATCGGCGTGTTATCTCAACTTGTGGCGAGGGAGCTTGCTCCCGTTGGGCTGCGCAGCAGTCCCGTTTTTGGGGCCGCTGCGCGTCCCAGCGGGAGCAAGCTCCCTCGCCACAGGTTAAAACAGTGTGATCAATTGCTGCGTAGTAGCTTGGCTTCCAGATGATCCAGATGCCGGGTCATCAAGTTGACGGCTTTGCCGGCATCGCCATGCTCCACCGCATCCACAATCGCCCTATGTTCCTGCCATGCGCAATACGTGCAAGCCTTGGCCTCAAACTGCGCAATCGCCAATGAGGTCAGCGGCACCAGGCTGTTGAGAAACTGTGCCAGCGGCGCGTTGCCCGCAATTGCCGCCAATTGCAGGTGAAATTCCCCGGAAAGGCGAATCGCCGGGCCACGTTCGTCACGCTCGATGCAGTCGCGCTCCCGTGCGATCAACTCCCGCAGTTGGCGGATCTGCGCCGGTTTCGCCTGGGCACACGCCAACTGCACCACGGTGATTTCCGTCAGGCGCCTTGCCTCGAGAATCTGCTGGGTCTGTTGTGCATCCGGTGCCGCCACCTGGGCGCGGTGGTTGGGCCGCAGGATGATCACTTGCTGGTGCGACAGCCGCGCCAGCACCCGGCGAATCACGCTGCGGCTGACGCCAAAACTTTGCCCGAGGCTCTCCTCGGTAAAACGGCTGGCGGGGGCGATGCGTTGCTCGAGAATGGCGTCGAACAGTGCCGGGTAGATGTCGTCCACCGAGAGTTTCGGCTTGCCCACCAGGCGCAACGGCGTAAAGGGGAAAGGGGTGTGCAGGGCGTGAGCGGTCATGCGCGGTCTCCTGGAAGTCAGCTACCCAGATGGTCGTCCGGGATGTTCAAGCGAATGCCCATGCGCAAGCCTTCCTGCAGGATATGCCGGCGCATTTCGGCGCTGGCCAGGGCGCTGTTCTTGTTGCGGATCGCCTGCACCACGGCGTCGTTTTCCTGCAAGCGTTCCGCCAGGTGTTCGGGGGAGTTGCGCAGTACCTGGGCGCTTTGCTTGAGGGCGTTGCTGGTTTGTTGCACCACGTTCTGGAAGATCGGGTTGGAGGTCAGGGCGAACAGTTCTTCGTGGAACGCGATGTAGGCGTTCATCCCGGCTTCGCTGTCGCCGGCGTCGAGGGCTTCGCGCATGTCCATCAGGGTCAGGCGCAGTTGCCCGACTTCCTTGCTGCTGATGGATTGCGCCACTAAACCTACGATAAAGGGCTCGAGGGTGTAGCGCAGTTGCAGGATGTCTTCGAGGCTGGCGTCGGCCACGCCGCTGTCCTGGGCCTGGGATTCGTTGAGGGTGGTTTCCAGCACCACCACGCCCTTGCCGGGCATGGAGCGCACCAGGCCGAGGGTTTCCAGCACGATCACCGCTTCGCGCAGGCTCGGGCGGCTGATGCCCATTTGCTCGGCCAGTTCACGCTGGCCGGGCAGCATCTCGCCGCGCCGCCACTGACCCCTCGCCAGGGCGGCGCGCAGTTTTTCTACCACTGAATTGACGACGGTTGACGAGGTGATCACGTGTGGCTCCCTTTAAATTGGACTGTCTGCTTTGTGTGGCGAGGGAGCTTGCTCCCGCTGGACTGCGCAGCAGGCCCATTTTTTGGGGCCGCTTCGCGCCCCAGCGGGAGCAAGCTCCCTCGCCACAGGGGGTGAGTCTGTCTCATCAGAACTCTTGGTGGGCGGGCAGCACCGGTTTCTTGGCCTGGAAGGCATACCCTTGTTGACCGTCCAGCACCTTGTTGGCGCGCTGGATATCGATGTCTTTTTCCCAGCGGGCGATGGCCACGGTGGCGACGCAGTTGCCGATCAGGTTGGTCAGCGCCCGGCCAATGCCCATGAACCAGTCCACCGCCAGCACCAGCACCAGGCCCACCACCGGAATCGCCGGGATTGCGGTGAGTGTCGCCGCCAGAATCACCAGTGCCGAACCCGGAATCCCGTGGGCGCCCTTGGAGGTGATCAGCGACACCAGCAGGATGGTCAGCAGGTCGGTCATCGACAGCGGTGTGCCGGTGGCATTGGCGATAAACACGATGGCCAGGGTCAGGTAGATGGAGAAACCATCGAGGTTGAATGAATACCCCGTCGGAATCACCAGGCCCACGGTGGAGCTGCCAATGCCAAGGTGTTCCAGTTTACGCATGATCTGTGGCAACACGGCATCGGAGGACGCGGTGCCCATCACGATCAACAGTTCTTCCCGCAGGTACTTGAGCAGCGGCATCATCCGCAGGCCCGACAGGCGCATCACCAGCCCCAGAATCACCGCGACGAACAGGAAGCACGTAAGGTAGAACAGGCCCACCAGGCTGCCCAGGTGTTGCAGGGAATCCAGGCCGTAGGTGCTGGTGGTGAAGGCGATGGCGCCGAACACGCCGATGGGCGCCAGGCGCACGATCATGCCCATGATGCGGAAGATCACGTGGCTCAGCTCGTTGATCAACCGAGAGATGCCGGAAGCGGCTTCGCCCACCAGGTTCAGCGCGCTGCCGAACAACACGGAAAACAACAGCACTTGCAGCACGTTGTTGTCCGCGAAGGCGCCGATCACCGAGTTGGGGATCAGGTCCATCAGGAACTGGCTGGTGCCCTTGATGTGTTGGCCGCGGTCTGCCAGTTCATTCAGGCCGGCAGACGACAGTTGCTCCAGGTGGATATTGGCGCCGGTGCCGATCCCGGTGCTGAAGGCCATGATCAGGCCGATCACCAGGGCCACGGTGGTCAGTGCTTCGAAGTAGATCACCGACTTGAGGCCGATGCGCCCGACTTTCTTCAAGTCGCCGGCACCGGAAATACCGCTGACCACCACGCAGAATACGATCAGGCCAATCAGCATTTTGATCAGCTTGATGAAGCCGTCACCCAGGGGTTTGAGTTGCGAGGAGAATTCAGGGAGGGCGAGGCCGCAGATTATGCCGATCACCAGGCCAATCACGACTTGCAGGAAAATCGAACGCGAGCACCATCTGAGCATGGGAAGGATCTCTATTCGGTGCCCTGGTGGGTCCAGGGCTTAATTGTTGTGGTCTGACCGGTATGTCCAGTGCGGGGCCAGTCTACGCTCGGTTTTTTTCAAGTCGCAAGTAAATATTACGCGGATGGCAGGTCCCGGTCTGACCAGTTGGTCCGCAAGGTTCGTACTTGAGCGGTTGGCGGCCCGGAATTTTTTTCGCTTATCATCCCGGGCTTGGTTCACAGGGTGAGTTATGGATATTCCAGGATTGATCACGGACGCGGCGGGCGTCACCAGCTGTACGTGGCGCACGGCGGCGCCGGAGTACCCGGATTACCACGACCACGAATGGGGCGTGCCGGTGGCCGATGACATTGCGCTGTACGAGAAGATTTGCCTGGAAGGTTTTCAGGCGGGCATGGCGTGGATCACCATCCTGCGCAAGCGCGAGGCGTTTCGGCGGGCGTTCGAGGGCTTTGATTTTCGCCGGGTGGCGCAGTACACCGAGCAGGACATCGAGCGATTGATGGCCGACCCGGGCATCGTGCGCAATCGCGCCAAGATCGTGTCCACCATCAACAACGCCCGGCGCGCCTGTGAGCTGGTGGATGAGACCGGTTCGCTGGCGGCGTGGCTGTGGTCGTTTGAACCGGCCGCCGATGAGCGCCCGGCGGTGGTGGACATGGCGTACTGGACGGCCAACCCCACGTCAGCCGCGTCAACACGTTTGTCCAAGGCCCTGAAGAAACGTGGCTGGAGCTATGTGGGCCCGACCACGATGTATGCGTTCATGCAGGCGATGGGCATGGTCAACGACCACCTTGAAGGCTGTACCTGCCGGTCTCGAATCGAACACCTGCGCCACCACTTCAAACGACCCTGAGCCACTGACTGTGCGCGGTTAAAACTGTGGGAGCTGGCTTGCC
>NZ_JACAPH010000026.1:35143-75739 GCF_013385805.1 Pseudomonas sp. C6002
CGGCAAGCCAGCTCCCACAGGAGGGTGCGGTGGCGCGGGTTAGTGGGGCAGCGGCGTGAGCACGTCGGCCTTGTCATCCATCACCATCACTACCAGCAGTTTCGCCGGTTGGGTCTGGCTGGCATTGCTGGATTCAAAGTGCCGCGAGCCGGCAGGTTCATAGAACGACTGGCCGACCGTGTAGGTGATCGCCTTTTCATCGTTGACCCGCGAGGTGATTGCACCTTCCAGCACATAGGCCACGGCCGTGCCGGTGTGGCTATGGGGCACGGTGGCCTGGCCCGGGGCGTAGTCCACGGTGAGCATCACGGTTTTCTTGCCGGGAACGTTGGCCAGGGCGTGTTCCTGCAACACGTTGATCTTTTCCTGGTTGTACACCGGGTCGTGGGCAAAGGCGCTTAACGAGGCCAGCAGCAGGGTGGTGCCGAGCAGTACTTTCATGGTGAGGCTCCGAGTGAGTCGAGACCCGTTCACCCTAGGCCCCGATCCGGATTTGACCAATAGCCAATCCGGCGGAAATTCCCTCAGCCAATCTGTCGCAGGATATCCCGCACCACGTCCAGCGCCGGGTCAATGTCCAGGGTTTCGATCGCGCCAAACCCGATCTTCAGTCCCTCGCGTACCGGTGTGTCGTGGAAAAACACGCTCAGCGGATAGAGCCCCACGTCAGCCTCCCGTGCCAATTGGGTGAGCTGCGGAATATTCACCGGCACCTTGCACAGTGCGGCCAGATGGAACCCGGCCACGGTGGGCACCACGTCGAACCACGGCGAGAGGTCCCCCGCCAGGCGCTGCAGAATCCGTTCCCGGCGCCCGGCATATACCCCATGGCAGCGCCGAATGTGCTTGAGCAGGTAGCCTTCGCTGATGAACTTGGCCAGGGCCCATTGCGGCAGGGTGGAGCTGTGCTGGTCGGTGAGTTGCTTGGCCTTGAGCACCGCGCCGAAAATCGCCGGCGGCAACACCGTGTAGCCCAGGCGCAACTCCGGCAGCAGGGTTTTGGAGAAGGTCCCGACGTAGGCGACCACGCCGCGGGTGTCCATGCTTTGCAGGGAGTCGGTGGGGCGGCCCTCGTAGCGGAATTCGCTGTCGTAGTCATCCTCGATCACGATGGCGCCCAACGCCAGCGCACGTGCCAGCAACGCCTCACGGCGCGGCACGCTCATGGGCATGCCCAGGGGGAACTGATGGGACGGTGTCACGTAGATCAGCCGCGCGCCGTCGGGAATCAAGTCGACCCGCAGGCCGTGTTCGTCCACCGGCACGCCCACCACGGTCGCCCCCATGGCGTCGAACATCAGTCGTACCGGGGTGTAGCCGGGGTCTTCCATGGCGACGACGGTGCCCGGTTCCAGCACCACGCGGGCGATCAGGTCAAGCGCCTGCTGGGCGCCGTTGGTGACTACGATGTCGTCTTCGCTGCACCTTACCCCACGGGAAAATGCGATATGCCCGGCGATTGCACTGCGCAGGGCCGGCAAGCCTTCCGGCCGGCTGTAGAAGCCGCTGTCCTGTGAGATACGGCGCAAGGCATCGAGGGTGCAGCGCCGCCATTCATCCTGGGGGAACTGGCTGCGGGCGGTGGCACCGCCGATAAAGTCCCGGCTCGGGCGGGTTTCACGGTTGGGGTGACCCATGGGCGCGGGAAGGGCCTGCCACTTGGCCAGGTTGGCGGCGCAGGCAAGGTCGGCGGCACTTTGCAGGTGTTCGCGGCGCGTGGCCCAGGCGTTGACGAACGTGCCACGGCCGATCCTGCCGACCAACAACCCTTCGTAGGTCAGCGCCGCGTAGGTGTCTGAGACTGTCTTGCGCGACACGCCCAGTTGCAGGGCCAGCAAGCGGCTGGGAGGCAATTGCGACCCGGCCACCAGTTGTCCCGACTCAATGGCCGTGCGCAATTGCTGGTAAAGCTGTTCGGCCAGGTCCTTGCGGCCCTTGATAACGACGTGCAGTTCCATGTTTCATCCAGAGGCAAGCAATCACCCGCAAGATTACCGCAAGTCACCCGCCAGCCGAATCAGGACAGGAAACCACCGTCCACATTCAGCGATACACCGGTGGTGTAGCTCGACGCGTCGCTGGCCAGGTACAGCACCGCGCCGGCCATCTCGCTCGGGTCGGCCACGCGCTTGAGGGGGATCTGCGCCAGGGCCATTTTCAGGATCGAGTCGTTCTTCACCAGTGCCGAGGCGAACTTGGTGTCGGTCAGGCCCGGCAGCAGTGCGTTGCAACGAATGCCGAACGGCGCGCATTCCTTGGCGAAGACTTTGGTCATGTTGATCACGGCGGCCTTGGTCACCGAGTAGATGCCCTGGAATACGCCCGGCGAAATCCCGTTGATCGAGGCCACGTTGATGATGCTGCCGCCACCGTTCTCGCGCATCAGCTTGCCGGCTTCCACCGACATGAAGAAGTAGCCGCGGATGTTCACGTCGACGGTCTTCTGGAATGCGCCCAGGTCGGTGTCCAGCACGTTGCAGAACTGCGGGTTGGTGGCGGCGTTGTTGACCAGGATGTCCAGGCGGCCGAACTGTTCGCGGATCGCGGCGAACACGTTGGTGATCTGTTCCATTTCGCCGATATGGCAGGCAATTGCCGTGGCCTTGCCGCCGTCGGCGATGATCGCGTCGGCCACGTGCTGGCAGCCGTCGATCTTGCGGCTCGACACTATCACGTGGGCGCCTTGCTGGGCCAGCAACTTGGCGATGGCCTCACCGATACCGCGGCTGGCGCCGGAAACGAAAGCGATCTTGCCGTCGAGGTCGAACAGTTGGGTCTTGGACATGGTTTTTCCTTGAAGAGGGTCAGAGGGAAGACTGTTTGATGACATTCAGGCTCATCTGCTCAAGCAGCTTGTTCATGTGAATGAACTGTGCAAAGCGATTGTCCTGGGTCTGGCCATGGAAGAAGCGGTAGTAGATCTGCTGCACGATGCCGGCCAGGCGGAACAGGCCGTAGGTGTAGTAGAAGTCGAAATTGTCGATCTGGATCCCGGAGCGTTCGGCGTAGTAGTCGACGAACTGGCGGCGGGTAAGCATTCCGGGGGCGTTGCTCGGCTGGCGGCGCATCAGTTGCACCGGGGCCGGGTCGGCCGCTTCGATCCAGTAGGCGAGGGTGTTACCCAGGTCCATCAGCGGGTCGCCGAGGGTGGTCAGTTCCCAGTCCAGCACGCCGATGATCTGCATCGGGTTATGCGGGTCGAGGATCACGTTGTCGAAGCGGTAGTCGTTGTGGACGATGCTCGAGGTGGGGTGGTCGGTCGGCATCTTGTCGTTGAGCCAGGCACGTACCGCTTCCCAGCTGGGGGCGTCGGGGGTCAGGGCTTTTTCGTAGCGGTCGCTCCAGCCGCGAATCTGCCGCTCCACGTAACCTTCGGGCTTGCCCAGGTCGGCCAGGCCGCAGGCGCTGTAGTCGACCTGGTGCAGCTCGACGAACTTGTCGATAAAGCTTTTGCACAAGGCTTCGGTTTTCGCCGCGTCCAGGCCCAGTTCCGGCGGCAGGTCCGAGCGCAGGATGATCCCGTTGACCCGCTCCATCACGTAGAACTCGGCGCCGATCACCGACTCGTCGGTGCAGTGCACGTAGGCCTTGGGGCAATACGGGAAACCGTCCTTGAGCTGGTTGAGAATCCGGTATTCGCGGCCCATGTCGTGGGCGGACTTGGCCTTGTGGCCAAAGGGCGGGCGGCGCAGCACGAATTCCTGGCCGGGGTATTCCAGCAGGTACGTCAGGTTGGAGGCACCCCCGGGGAACTGGCTGATTTTGACGCTGCCGCTCAAGCCCGGGATATGGGCCTTGAGGTAGGGATCGATGAGGCTGGCATCAAGTTCTTCGCCGGGGCGAATCTGGGTCGATTGGTCATTAAGCGCCATGCTTATCCCTTCTGCTTATTCTTAAGGCCTTGGACTATTGGCTAATCTAATGCGCGCGGCCGCCAAGCCACAAGGTTGGGGCGGCTTAATAGGTTAGCGTGTTGGCCGATGATCAGCGGGCTTGATGTGCTCAGATCACCAGAACTGCGCGCCCGCCGGGGTTGCAGGACAGGTTGGCACCGATTTCGACTTTTGCCAGGTCGATGCCCAGGCCGGCGAGCAGGTTATTGACCAGCGGGTCGAGGAGCGGGCTGAGCAGTCCGGAGATGATGCCGCTGAGCAGATTCAGTACGCCGGTGATCAGGCCGACCACCAGGTTCAGCACCAGCCCAATCAGTCCGCCCTGTGTCGGTGGATGGTTGATCAACTGGATGCCATTGAGGGTGTTGCTCAAGCTGCCCACCACGTTGTTGGAACTGAAACTGAAGTAATCCGGGGGGCTTTTCAACTCGGGCGGCGACAGGTAAGTGTGGTTCCGGACGGTCTTGGCCACGCTGCTGTCGATCTTCAGGCTGATGCCACCCACGCCATACGGTTGCCGGGGATCGCAGACACCGTTGCTACAGGTCTTCACCCCAAGGTCGAGTAATGGGAATTCGTCAACGTTCAGTGGTGCTGTGGAGGAAAACAGGTTTTTTGGGTCGATCTGGCCCACCATCAGCCTAACCGCCGAGGTGGTACCGAGCACCGACAAGGCTTTGTCCGCAGGCCCGTTGCAGCGATATCCGGTGACCGTGCTGCTGCCGCTGGCGGCTTCCAGTGCTACATCGATTTGCTGGCCGATTTTGGGATCAAAGGAGCTGCCTAACAAGAGGCCCACCAGCGCCGTTACCCCGCCCAGTAAATCGTTCACCGCGCCGATTGCCGGCAGTTTCACCGAGATCAACGTCCTGACTTGCGCGGTCCTGACGTAGATCGGTTGGGTGGCGATCAGCTTGGGGTTACCTATGGCGGAAACCTGCGCCGGTTCAATGACCTTGGTCTTGACCGTGATATTCAGCAGTCCCAGCACATCCACCGGCAACTCCACCGCGACCGCGTTGTACTTGTTCGACAGTTGCACAAACCCCTGGATCAGGTTGAATAGTTGCAGGTTAACGTCCAGGGCGCTCTTGTCGGTGCCGTTCTGGATGGTCAGTAGGTCGCCCAGGTGCAGGATCTTGGTGCCGGGTGCAATCAGCTTGATCGCTTCCAGGTTATTGATCACCACCTTGACCGCATCGCCCCCCAGCTTGAGTACATCTATCGCGGCCTGGATCAGATCGCCGACGCTGGCGTCGGTCTTGAGCAACTCGTCGTAGTTGCCGGCGCTGACCTTCAATTGAATCGCCAGCGCGTCCAGGTAACTGAGCAGGTTGATATCGGTATTGATCAGGCCCTTCCAGCCCACCGCGTCGAGTTGCAATTTGCCCCCCAGCAGTCCGCCGATCAACGCATTGAGTGCGGCGGACTTGGTGCTGTCCACGGTCAGCAAGGTGCTGCGGATGGTCAGTACGGCCACCGGTGGCGCGGGCACGGCGGCCACGGCCACTGCCTGCAACCGGATGGTCGGCTCGAAAGGGCCGGTGGAGAGCAGCATGAACAGGCGGTTGGCGATACTGGTGACGACGCGGTGGGTGGCGATGACCTGGATCGCATCGGACCTTGAGGGATTGGGGCTGAAGGCGCGCATGAAGTCAGCCCCGGTGACCAGGGTGCCACAGGTGGTCGCCAGGGTACGGTCTGCGTTGAGCGGGAAATCATTGCGGGCTGCGCTTTGGATCGCGAATTGCGCGGCGTTGGTATTCGGCGTCACGCAGGCGCCGCCGCGGGTGACCACTTCCAGCGCCGCGGTGTCGGCAACCCGTTGCAGCTTGCGCTTTTCCAGGTACAGCCGGCCGCTGTCGACCACCAGCAACAGGAACAACAGTGCGATCCCCAGGGTCATCGCACCCATCAGTCCTATTGCGCCGCGTTGGCGGGCCGAGCCGGGTCCTTGGCAAACCATCCTGCGTTCCTTCGCCGGTCCAGTACCGGCATCCTGAATATCCCCTCAGGCAGTGTAGTCAGGTTTTGCAAGGATTTATGGCTATTGGCCATTATTTTCGCGGAGGCAGTGCCACGGGCGTCAGCACAGGGCGGCCGGCAAAGTATTCCAGCAGGTTGTCCGCCACGCGCTGCACGGTGTCATGGGCGGCTTCCGGCGACAGGCCGGCGACGTGGGGCGTGAGCACGGTATTGCTGAGGCGCTTGAGCGCGTCGGGCACGTTGGGTTCATCGTCGAACACGTCCAGTGCCGCGCCGCCGATGCGCCGTTGCTCCAGGGCGGTAATCAGGTCGGCGGTGACCACCACGCTGCCACGCCCGATGTTCACCAGGAAACCGTTGGGCCCCAGTGCGTCGAGGGCCTGGCGGTCGATCAAATGTCGCGTGCTGGCGCCGCCCGGGGTGGCCAGGATCAGGAAGTCCGAGGCCCGCGCCAGTTCCACGGCGGTGGCGCAGTAGGTGTAGTCCACATCTTCGCGGGGCTGGCGGTTGTGATAACTCACCTCCATGCCAAAACCCAGGGCGGCCCGCTTGGCGATTTCCAGGCCCACGGCGCCCAGGCCGAGAATACCCAACTGTTTGCCGGCCAGGGAAGGGCGCATTATCTTGGGCCATTCGCTGCGCCGTACTGCTGCGTCCGCCCGGGGAATGTCCCGCACCAGGCACAGCAACAACGCCATGGCGTGGTCGGCCACCGACGGCGCATTCACCCCGGCGCCATTGGTGACCACGATTCCACGGTTGCTGGCGGCTTGCAGGTCCACGTGTTCATACCCGGCGCCGATCACGCAGATGATCTCCAGCAGCGGCAGCGCGGCGATTTCCTCGGCGTACAGGCCCAGCGGGCCACGGGTCAGCACCGCCTGGACCTGCCCGCCGTGGGTCTTGATGGCCTTGGCGCGTTCGGCCGGGGTGGGCGCAAGAATCACGTGAAAGCCATTGCCTTCGATGATCGGCAGGTAGTCGTTGATGGTTTCAACCAGGACCAGAACGGTGACGGGCATCGGAAGGTTCTTCCTGAAGGATTAGAGGCTTGGATTATGCGGGATTTGTAGTCCCGATCGTTTCTTTACCGCAGAAAAATTTCATTTCTCACCAGCCTAATCTGATTTTCCAGACCGCTCGTCCCAGGCCTTTTTACTGCAGCAGACTTCGACGACTTTCCTTAGCAGAGACGTCATGGATGCATGTTCCTGCCACCCCCGAAATCGTCGAGTGGACCCCTTATGGCTACAAGCACAGCCCATCAAAAAACCTAGCTTGGGAAGATATTGTCAGCAGCACCCGATACGGCCCGGCCAAATACAAGCCCGGTATAAATATTGAAAAGCTTGAGCGAGAAGCCTATAAAAATGGAGTGCCAAGCACTCATGCAAAACCCTGGAAACTCAGGGAGTATCCGCAAGTCATAGGTGCCAGTGATGGCAAGCCCAGTTACTGGGTTCGAATTGAGTCAAGCGCGGGCGTCATACATGGTCATCCGATTTCCGAGCAGGAATTCAGGAGGTTAACAAGTTGATCTCACTAGGCTTTATTGACGGAAACGTCACCCATGATGATCTCTCCATCTTGCAGGATGGGGCGATGGAGAGTCAGGTTCACCTGTTGAAAGAGGACATGCTTCAGGTTGAATACGCCGGTGGGCTTATATTGGATGTCGGCTGGTACCCCTCCTTCGATATCCATGGTGGGTTCCGCATCAATGTAATAAGAAATTACGACTGGGACCGCCCAGTGATTGCGTTAACGGCGCACGCAGCCGGTGATCTGGTGGAGCAACTGGCTGTTGCGCAGAGCGCGATCAATGGCGAACTGCGCAACGTATTGAGAACCTCGGCTTAGGTAAAGCTCCAGGCTTTAGAAGTAGATATCGTCAGCTTTCACACGCTGCACAAATGCCCCGGCCAAGGTTGCGTTATGGTGCTCGATAATCGATGCGGCCGATAACGCCGGGGTGTCCATACAAGTATGGGCATCCTCCGGCAGCAGCACCGAGAACCCCAGCTCCACGGCCACTCGGCACGTCGTGTCGATGCAGTACTGGGTTTTCATCCCGACGATCACCAGTTCATTCACCTGTGCCGCCGCCAGTTGCTGCGACAACTCGGTGCCGAGAAAACAGCTGGGCCGGGTTTTATTGAAAACCGTGTCGCGAGCTTCATCAACCTCCAGTGCTGGCCATAGTTGCCAAAACGGGCTGCCCACCTCGATGGGCGAACCCGCAGGGCCGGTGTGACGTGCAGCGAAAACCGGCACGCCAGCGTGTCGGGCGCGCTGAATCAGCTGGTTGATGTTGTCGAGTACGCGCTCGCGTTCATAGGGTTTTTCCGGGCCGTCGTACAGGCCGACCTGCATGTCGATGACCAGCAGGGCGGGGCGCTTGATGTCAGGCATGGTACTGCTCCTTGTGGTTGCCGAATGGGCGGAGCAATAAAAAGGCCCCGTCCATTGCTGGCGGGGCCTTGGGTAAATCCGGGTGGCTTAGGTTGCGCGCCACTCACCGCTACCACACGACCCGCCGGGAGCGGTCGTGGTGGTACGGGTGAGGGCCAGCTGGAAAATGTTCATGGGCCGATCATGCTGGCGCTGGCGTTTGCCTGTCAACGCGTCAGTCGAGGTTTTTTTGCGGGATCAGCAGATTTCTGGCTGCTTCGAGGAATTCATCAGACAGGCTGTTTCCCTTGGTCGCACGGGCGAGGGTAATTGCGCCTACCATCATCGCGTACTGGGCAATGGCGGCCTGGCGGTCACCCTCAGGTGTGCCGGTCGCCTGGGTAGCGCTCAGGATCCCCACGGATGCCTCAAAGCCTTGGATAAAGCTCTGCTGCAGCGGACTGTCGACCGCTTCGTGACATATCTCCCCGGCAAACGCCGCTACCGGGCAACTGTCCCCGGGGTGGTCGCGATTGGCCGCCGACAGATAAGGATCGATCAATGCCAGGCGTGCAGTCTCGGGGTCGGGGCTCTGCTCGACCCTGGCCTGCCAGCGCTCGTTCGATTGTTCGAATGCCCGGTTGCAGGCTTCCGTGGCCAGCGCCTCGCGGGACTCGAAGTGCCCGTAGAAACCGCCATGGGTCAGCCCGGCGGCGGCCATCACGTCCGACACGCTGATGCCATGGATGCCCCGTTCACGAAACAGCCGCGTGGCGGCCTCGACGATGATTTCGCGATTGAGTTCGGCTTGTTTGCGGGACACGCGTGGCATCGAGGGCTCTCTGGATCAGGTGGTGGCAGTGATGGGTGGCATCATAAAACGTTTAGCTGGCGTACTGCGCAATCCCGTTGCCGAACGACCAGTTTTCCTTCTTGACCTCCACCAGGCTGATAAACACATCTTCCAGGCGCACCGCCAGTTCACGGTTCAAGCTCTCGGCGATGGTCTTGTACAACAGCTTTTTCTGCTCGGTGCTGCGGCCTTCATTCAGGGTGATCTGGATGATCACCAGGTTGTCGGTGCGCTGGATGCCCAGGTACTCCGGGTCATAGATGAAGTGGTGTTCATCGTGCTCGGTGAGGATCTGGAAGTTGTCGTGTTCAGGCACGCCGATGGCCGTGTGCATGGCGTTGTAGATCAATACGCCGACGCGCTTGGCGTAGGTGACGTCGGGGTTTTTCCGAAGGTCGATGCGCACGATTGGCATGGCAGGTAGTCCAGTGAGGGGCGTGCTTTAAAAATACATGACGTGATGAATTTATAAAATAGATTTCTTATGAAATGTAAAATTGACGCTGCCAAAATCGCCTTCAATCCTCTGCACCGCACAACCATTCCTCAGCTAAGTCTTTGCTTCTTCAGGCGAATCCCGGACAATCGCGCCCCTGTTTCGGTCGTGGCGCTGCCTGTCAGGTTTTTCTGACTCGTCTCGACTGAGTGAATGCGGAGATCCGAACGGATGAATGATCAGGCCAATAGCGTCGACGAACGCTACGCAACGACACCTGCAACCCTCACAAGCTGGAGCCGCCAGGACACCACCTGGATGCTCGGCCTGTTCGGTACGGCCATCGGCGCCGGCACCTTGTTCCTGCCGATCAACGCGGGCCTTGGCGGCTTCTGGCCGTTGGTGATCCTCGCGCTGCTGGCATTCCCGATGACGTTTTTCGCGCACCGTGGCCTGACCCGCTTTGTGCTCTCGGGCCGTGAAGGCTCGGACATCACCGACGTGGTCGAAGAACATTTCGGCCTCAAGGCCGGCGCCGCGATCACCTTGCTGTACTTCTTCGCGATCTTCCCGATCCTGCTGATCTACAGCGTGGCGCTGACCAACACCGTCGGCAGTTTCATGGAACATCAACTGCACATCGCGCCGCCGCCGCGGGCGATCCTGTCGCTGGTGCTGATCCTCGGCCTGCTGGCCGTGGTGCGGTGTGGCGAGCAGGTGATCGTCAAGGCCATGAGCCTGATGGTGTATCCGTTTATCGTCGCCTTGCTGTTCCTCGCCGTGTACCTGGTGCCGCACTGGAACGGCGGCATCCTCAGCACCGCCAGCACCGTGCCGGCCCCGTCGGCGCTGCTGCATACCCTGTGGCTGGCGATTCCGGTGATGGTGTTCTCGTTCAACCATTCGCCGATCATCTCGGCCTTTGCGGTGGACCAGAAGCGCCAGTACGGCGAACACGCCGAGGAACGCAGCTCGCAGATCCTGTCCCGGGCACACATCCTGATGGTAGTGATGGTGCTGTTCTTCGTGTTCAGTTGCGTACTGACCCTGTCGCCGGCGCAACTGGCCGAAGCCAAGGCGCAGAACCTGTCGATCCTGTCCTACCTGGCGAACCACTTCAGCAACCCGACCATCGAGTTCGCCGCGCCGCTGATCGCGTTTGTGGCGATTGCCAAGTCGTTCCTGGGCCATTACATCGGCGCCAGTGAAGGCCTCAAGGGCCTGGTGCTCAAAAGCGGCCGTCGCCCGGCTGCCAAGACCCTGGACCGCATGACGGCTGCCTTCATGCTGGTGGTGTGCTGGATCGTCGCGACCCTCAACCCTAGCATCCTCGGCATGATCGAGACCCTGGGCGGGCCGATCATTGCGTCGATCCTGTTCCTGATGCCGATGTACGCGATCCGCAAGGTGCCGGCGATGGCCAAGTACCGTGGCCAGGCGTCCAACGTGTTCGTGACGGCGGTGGGCCTGGTGGCGATTACCGCGCTGATTTATTCGCTGGTGTCCTGACAGCACCCGGTTTCAGTGCAATGATCACGGCCAATTCGCAGACAGCGGATTGGCCGTTTTTTTTGCCAGGGAATTAGGGATTGAACACCAAGCCTGAGAGCGACACCACGCCGAACCGTGCACAAGACTTGCTGGCCGGCCTGTCCATCGCCGGCCTGTTGCTGCCCGAGGCCGTGGCCTATTCCAGTATCGCCGCGTTGCCGCCCCAGGCGGGCGTGATCGCCTTGTTTGCCGGATTGTTGTGCTACGGCCTGTTTGGCACCAGCCGCTTCGCGATTGTCTCTGCCACATCGTCCTCGGCAGCGGTGCTGGCGGCGGCCACGGCAACGCTGGCGGGGGATGACCCGGCACTCAGGCTGAGCCTGGCAATGGGCCTGGTACTGGTGACGGGGGCGTTTTTCCTGTTGGCCGGGATGCTCAAGCTGGGCGGGCTGACCTCGTTTATCGCCAAGCCGGTGTTGCGTGGCTTTGCCTTTGGCCTGGCGCTGACGATCATCCTCAAGCAGTTGGCCAGCGTGGTGGGCGTGCACCTGACCGACAACAACCTGATTCGCTTCCTGCCCCAGCTCCTGGAGCAACTGCCGCGCTGGAACTGGGCCGCCGCTGCCGTCGCGGGCGTCGCGTTGCTGCTGCTCTGGCTATGCGCGCGAGTTCGGCGCCTGCCGGGCGGGTTGCTGGTGGTGATCCTCGGGATTGCCGCCGGCCAGTGGCTGGATCTGCAGGCCCATGGCGTGGCGTTGATCGGCGTCATCGACCTGCGTCTGGAACTGGCGCATTTGCCGGTATTGCCGTTCGCCGACTGGCTGCGCCTGGGAGAGTTGGCGTTTGCCATGGTGATGATTCTTTACGCCGAGTCCTACGGCTCCATCAGCTCCTTCGCCCTCAAGCATGGTGATCGCGTGTCATCCAACCGTGACCTGCTGGCGCTGGGGGCCGCCAACCTGCTGTCCGGGCTGTTCCAGGGCATGCCCACCGGCGCCGGGTATTCGGCGACATCGGCCAATGAGGCGGCGGGAGCCAACTCGCGGCTGGCGGGCGCCGTGGCGGCGCTGGTGGTGTTGGCGATCGTGCTGACGGTGCTGCCGCTGGTGGCATTGACGCCGGAGCCGGTGCTTGCCGCCATCGTCATTTACGCCTTGGGCCGTGGCTTGAGCCTGCAGCCCCTGGGCCGCTATTTCTCCTGGCGGCGCGACCGGTTGCTGGTGATTTGCGCGGTGGCGGCGGTGTTGGTGCTGGGGGTGCTGGATGGGTTATTGGTGGCGGTCGGGATCAGCGTGGTGTTGATGTTGCGCCAGATGTCGTCGGCGGACGTGCGCGAGTTGGGGCGCATTGACGGTGGGCATGATTTTGTCGACTTGCTGCATCACCCGAGCGCCGAACGGATCCCCGGTGTGCTGATCGTGCGGCCCAGTGAAGCGCTGTTCTTCGCGAATGCCGAGCGAGTGTTGGGGGCGGTGTTGAGCCTGATGCGGCGCGCTACGTTACCGGTGCACACGGTAGTGCTCAGCCTGGAAGAATCCCCCGACCTGGACGGCACCAGCATCGAGGCATTGCAGGCATTTTTCGTACAGGTGCGAGGGGAGGGCAAATGCCTGGTGCTGGCCCGCGTACGGCATGAGGCGCAGGAGGTGTTGCAGACGCTGCCTGAGGCGTGTGCTCCCCAGGTATTGATCAGCGGCTTGAGTGTTGATGGCGCGGTGCAGTTGGCGTTGCAGCCAACTGCCTGAGCCCGACATTAAAACGCCTCGGCGCTGAGCCCCACTTGGGCGAGGTAGCCGTGCAGTTTCTCAACGTCTGTGAAGATCGCGCCGACGTAGCCATCGGGGCGCACCAGCACCCATTCGCCATGGTCGAGGTTGTAAGCGTCATTGAACTGTCGCTGATCATCCACCAGGTCGCCGCCCGGCCCGAAGCGATGGATATGCAGCCCGGCGGCAGGCTTCAGTGACCCGCGTTCCACCTCATAGCCCAGCAATGTCCAATGCACGCCCTGGAACAGCTTGAATAGCCGGGACGAATGGCCGCTGGCGTCCCGCACGGTTGCATCGGGCGCCCGGTCACCGGCGAGCAAGCGGCCTTCTCGTTCTGCCGGTTGCACTGCGAGCGAGGAGTGGGGATACCCGATATCGAGTTGGTGCACCTCGCGGCCGCGGCGCATGTCGCCCTTTTTCATTCCGTCCAGCAGCCTGGTCGACAGGCCGAGCATCGAGGCTGCCACAGGCCGTCGCTCTTCCTCATAGGTGTCGAGCAACGCTTCGGGCGCATCGGCCGTCACCGCCGCCAGCTTCCAGCCCAGATTGTAGGCATCTTGCACGCTGGTATTGAGGCCCTGGCCGCCGGTGGGTGGGTGGATGTGCGCGGCATCGCCGATAAGAAATACCTGTCCTACGCGATAGTGATCGGCCAGCCGCGCATTCATCGTGTAGGCCGACGCCCAGGAGACAGAGTCGATATGAATGTCCTGCCGACCCGTGCGCTCTGCCACCATGTTCATGAGCCCCTCAGCGCTGAGGTCAACTTCTGTGTCCAGCGGAATCGGCGCCTGTATCTGAAACAGCTCGGTCCCCGCCAATGGGCAGATTGCGACCTGCGTTGTCATGCACTCAGTGCTGAACCGGTGCCAGTAGTCACGCGACAGGCCGGTCATAAGCACATCGGCTACGATGGCACGGACCCCGAGGGTCTGCCCAGGAAATCCGATGTCCAGCGTGCGGCGTACCACACTGCGGCCGCCGTCTGCGCCAATGAGCCAACGTACACGCAGTGTCTGTTCGCCTTCGTTGCCGACCAAATATGCGGTCACGCCGTGGCTGTCCTGCTCGAAGCTGACTAACTCGCAGCCAAACGCCGGGCGGTGCCCCAATTCCAGAAGGCGCTCGCGCATCACCTGTTCGGTGAGGAACTGCGGCAGCATCATAGGCTGCTGATAAGGTTCGGCTGACGTTGGCGCCGAGAGCTCGATAACCTCGGCGTCGATGTGGCTGCCATCTTCGTTGTATCGCCGCTCGGGCGGGTAGACGTCGCCCGCAGCGGTGATCCGGTCGAGAATGCCGAGGTCTTCGAATATTTCCAGGGTGCGGGGTTGAATACCCTTGCCCCGCGAGCCGTGGAACGGCGCGGGGGATTTTTCGATCAGCCGGAAGGAAATGCCTCGTCGCGCCAGGTCGATCGCCAGGGTCAAACCGGCCGCACCGGCACCACAAATCAGAACGTCGACTGCGCATTGCTCTTTCATCTGGACTGCCTTTATATGTAATATGCACATATATTTGAGCAAGGAAGATTCCGTGTCAACAGAAAGCGTGCAAAATACACCTATAGGTCTTCAGATTCGCGAGCTTCACGGGGCGCTGATTGAAATTGTCGGTGCCATGAACCGGCCGCAGCGCGACGAAGTGATGGTCCGGGAGGCGGGTATCGCCCTTGATCGGGCACTGTTTCCGCTGCTGGTGCTGGTGGAGCGGCTGGGGCCGATCGGCGTTGTGGAGCTGGCCGACCGCGTGGGACGCGACTACACCACGGTCAGCCGCCAGGTGGCGAAGCTGGAAAGCCTCGGTTTGGTCGACCGCCAGGAAAGTGCCAAGGACCGCCGGGTTCGCGAGTCGGTGATCACCCCGCAGGGCAAGGCAATGACGGATCGGGTGGATGAGGCACGTACGCGAATGGGGATGGCCATTTTCGCCACCTGGGAACAGCAGGACATCGACGACCTGGTGCGGCTGATGGGCAAGTTTGCCGCCGACCTCAACGACGATGCGCTGGTCACTCTGACGCTTGAGAATCGATAGAAAAGCCGGGCAAAAAAATACCCCTCAATGAGGGGTATTTTTAAACGACTCCCAGCGGTTACCGGCGGCGGAACAACGGCAACGGTTCATCCGTCGCGGCCTGGTACGTCACCGAGAAATCCTTGAGGCTTTCCAGCGCTTCGTACGGGTCTTTGTCCGCGCGCAAGGCGAAGGCATCGAACCCGCAGCGGCGCAGGTAGAACAACTGGTCGCGCAGCACATCGCCAATCGCCCGCAGCTCGCCCTTGTAACCATAACGGTCACGCAGCAGGCGGGCGTTGGAGTAGTTGCGACCGTCGGTGAAGGCCGGGAAGTTCAGGGCGATGACCTGGAAGTGCTCCACGTCATCACCGATCTCTTCGGCTTCTTCATCGGCGTCCAGCCATACACCCAGGCCGCCGTCGCGGGCCTTGAGGGCGTGAGCGTGCTCGCGCCACAGGGCCAGTGGCACGATCAGGTCGTCGCAGTTGGAGATGCCATCGAAGCTCGCGTCCTTGGGCAGCAGGTGCCAGGTTTCGTCGAGGACTTCGTTGTTCTTAATGATTCGCTGCATAGACGCGCTCCTTGAACAGGTCAATGCCGATGCGCTGGTAAGTGTCGATGAAACGCTCATCTTCGGTGCGCTGTTCAACGTACACGTCGATCAGCTTGCCGATCACGTCAGGCATGGCTTCCTGGGCGAAGGACGGGCCGAGGATCTTGCCCAGGCTCGCATCGCGGCTGGCGCTGCCACCCAGGGACACTTGGTAGAATTCTTCGCCTTTCTTGTCCACGCCCAGGATGCCGATGTGGCCGACGTGGTGGTGACCACAGGCGTTCATGCAACCGGAGATGTTCAGGTCCAGCTCGCCGATGTCGAACAGGTAGTCCAGGTCGTCGAAACGGCGCTGGATCGATTCGGCAATCGGGATCGACTTGGCGTTGGCCAGGGAGCAGAAGTCGCCGCCCGGGCAGCAGATGATGTCGGTCAGCAGGCCGATGTTCGGCGTGGCAAAACCCTGCTCGCGCAGCTCGCCCCACAGGGTGAACAGTTGAGACTGTTCAACATCGGCGAGGATGATGTTCTGCTCGTGGGAGGTGCGCAGTTGGCCGAAGCTGTAGCGCTCGGCCAGGTCGGCGACGCCGTCCAGTTGCTTGTCGGTGATGTCACCCGGTGCAACACCGGTAGGTTTCAGCGACAGGGTCACGGCCACATAGCCCGGCTTTTTGTGGGCCAGGGTGTTGCGGGTGCGCCAGCGGGCGAAACCCGGGTGCTGCGCATCGAGCTCGGCCAACGCGGCGTCCTGATTGCTCAGGGCCTTGTAGTCCGGGTCGACGAAGTGTTTGGCAACGCGGTGCACTTCGGCGTCGGTCAGGGTGGTCTGGCCGCCGCGCAGGTGTTCCATCTCGGCGTCGACTTTCTGGGCGAACACCTCGGGGGTCAGCGCTTTTACCAGGATCTTGATCCGGGCCTTGTACTTGTTGTCACGACGGCCGTAGCGGTTGTAGACCCGCAGGATCGCGTCGAGGTAGCTCAACAGGTCCTGCCACGGCAGGAATTCGTTGATGAAGGCACCCACTACCGGCGTACGACCGAGGCCACCGCCGACGAGCACACGGAAGCCCAACTCGCCCGCCGCGTTGTGCACCGGCTCCAGGCCGATATCGTGCACTTCGATGGCGGCGCGGTCCGAGGTCGAGCCATTGATGGCGATCTTGAACTTGCGCGGCAGGTAGGCGAATTCCGGGTGGAAGGTGGTCCATTGACGGACGATTTCACACCATGGGCGGGGGTCGATCAGCTCGTCAGCGGCAACGCCGGCGAACTGGTCGGTGGTCACGTTGCGCAGGCAGTTACCGCTGGTCTGAATGGCGTGCATCTGCACGGTGGCCAATTCAGCCAGGATGTCCGGCACGTCTTCCAGGGCCGGCCAGTTGAACTGAACGTTCTGGCGAGTACTGATGTGGGCATAGCCCTTGTCGAAGTCGCGGGCAATCTTGGCCATCATGCGCGTCTGACGGGAAGTCAGTTGGCCATAAGGCACGGCAACCCGCAGCATCGGCGCAAAGCGCTGAACATAAAGGCCATTTTGCAGGCGCAGAGGGCGGAACTCTTCTTCGCTCAGTTCACCTGCCAGATAGCGTCGGGTCTGATCACGGAACTGCTTGACGCGGTCCTCGATGATGCGCTGATCGTATTCGTCGTATACGTACATATAGGTCCTGTTCTCGGCAAATCTGCGCGCACGGCCGCGCACTCCCAACGGAGCCGGCGCACGATACCAGTTTGCGTTTATGCGCAAAAGTGATGTTTGAGTATATGCAAATAACCAAATGGCCTAATGAGAACGGTTATCGCGATACCCACATTTGTCATGCGGGCAATCATGAACTTTACTGTGCTCGTGTCTTTGTGCAATCACCTATAAAACCGACAAGAGGCGATGCTATGAGCAATCCGACCAAAGCGCGCAAAAGTGACAGCAGTGTCGATGCGTGGGCCATTCTGTTTTTGATTATCCTGGTGGTTTCCACTGCCGTGTTCTGGGTCAGCCATCAATAAAAGGGCGTTATCGAGCCTTGTTGTCGACAATCGGCAATTAGCCGAGATTGACCGGCCTGATGCCATTATCATGGGCCGTCATTCCGAAGGGCTCAGGCAACGATGTTGAAGGTTCTCTGCAAGTGCTTGCTGGTGCTGAGCATGCCGTTCTGGGCCATCGCCCAGGCGACGTCGGTGGTGTTTCTCAACCCTGGCAATTCGACCGAGACCTTCTGGGTCAGCTACGCGCAATTCATGCAGGCCGCCGCCAGGGACCTCGGCCTGGATTTGCGTGTGCGCTATTCCGAGCGCAACCCCGAGACCACGCTGGTGCAGGCCCGTGAAGCCCTGCAAGGCGCCGAGCGCCCGGACTACCTGGTGCTGGTCAACGAGCAGTACATTGCCCCGCAGATCTTGCGCCTGGCCCAGGGCAGCGGGGTCAAGCTGCTGATCGTCAACAACGCGCTGACCGCGGACCAGACTCAACTGCTGGACGCCGGCAAATACCCTGACTGGATCGGCAGCATGGTCGCCGACGACGAACAGGCGGGCTACTTGATGCTCACCCAGTTGTTGCGCCTGCATGGGCCTGTCGCCCCCGGCCAGACCCTCGACCTGATCGCGTTCTCCGGGGCCAAGACCACTCCCGCCGCGCAACTGCGCGAGCGAGGCTTGCAGCGCGCCCTGGCGGATCATCCGCAGGTGCGCCTGCGCCAGTTGGTGTATGGCGAGTGGAGTCGCCAGCGCGCTTTCGACCAGGCCACGCAGTTATTCAAACGCTACCCGCAGACCGCGCTGGTGTGGGCGGCCAACGATGAAATGGCGCTGGGGGCAATGGATGCACTCAAAGGCAGCGGGCGCACGCCGGGCACGGACGTGTTGTTCAGCGCGGTCAACAGTTCGCCCGAAGCGTTGCAGGCGCGCCTTGAGGGGCGCCTGAGTGTGCTGATGGCCGGGCATTTCACCCTTGGCGGCTGGGCGATGGTGGTGCTGCATGACGATGCCCGCGGCCTGGGCATGGCGCAGTACGGTGGGCGTGAGCGCAAGCTTGGGCTCTTTCGATTGATTGATCCGCCACAAGCTACGCGCCTTTTAGAGATGCAGGGGCGCGAGGACTACGGCGTCGACTTTCGAGCACTGTCAGCCCAGGGCAAGCCAGCCACCTATCGCTACCCGTTCAGCCTGCAACTGCTGATGCATTGACCGGCTTCAAACACCGGCCAGGTGCAGCACCAGCTTGACGATGGCAAACAGGGTCAAGGCAAACACGGCGGTAAACACAATACCCAGGATGACAAAGTGGCTGGGCTTGCCATGGGTAAAGTCGCGGGCGCGATTCTTCCCGCTCTGCACCCCGAAGGCGGCTGCCATCACGCTGTGAAGCATCTGCCAGAAAGTCGGTGGCTTGTTGTTGGAATCGTCCATAAAGGCCTCGCGGTAGGGATCAAACCCATGGATGAGGATAGCCAAGTTCCCGCAAAACACCGGCTGTAGCTATCTACCGCCCTGGCGGTTGGCCCGTTCGCTGTACTGGGACTCCTTAACAGAGTCATCAGGAACGAGCGCATGCCAACCTTACCCGCCCCGACAGAGCAGGGGCTACACACCGCATTGATCAAGAACAGCTTGCCCGGCTGGATTGCCCGCAGCGCGGCTGCGGACATCCGACGCTTGAAGCCGGGCCTGCTGCCCGGGCGCGTCCCCGAGGATGCACCACCTGCCTGGCTCAGTAACGCGCCCCAGGGGTTGCGCCAGGCATTCGCCGACAGCCAGTTGGCCAGTCGCCGCGCCCACGAGCGGCTGGCCAAGACTCTCGACGGCCTCAAGGGCATCACCGAGTTCGCCCAGCCGCTGCTGGAAGACGCCTGGCGCAAACGGTTCGGTGAGGTACCGGACGTCCACAAGCACCAGTTGCACTACCTGCGTTACCGTCAGGTGCCGCAACAGCATTCGCTGTTGCAGGCAGCATTGCTCAACTTTGAAGGCAATGAAGACTTTGCCGATATCGCCCTTGAGCAAACCAGCGCGCTGGCCCCCGAAGGGGCGTTGTTCACCGAGTACTACGGCGAAATTCTGAACGACCATTCACGCCGGGCCCGCTATCGCTACCGCGAAAAGCTCGCCGTCACCCCGGACCAGTTTGCCGCGTTCTGCCGCACGCTGGACCTGGGCCAGCAATACCAGGCGCATTTGCAACAAGTGTTCGAGGAGGCGGGCACCAAGGCCGTGGTGCGCGAGCAGATGATCGACGCGCACAAGAAACTGCTGGCCGTCAGGCTGCACACGGCGCGGATGAAGAACGAAATCAGCGACAGTGCCTAT
This sequence comes from Pseudomonas sp. C6002, assembly GCF_013385805.1. NCBI lineage: Bacteria > Pseudomonadati > Pseudomonadota > Gammaproteobacteria > Pseudomonadales > Pseudomonadaceae > Pseudomonas > Pseudomonas sp. C6002. The sequence continues at coordinate 54,843 of NZ_JACAPH010000026.1, forward strand.
GCCATGCTCAACGCCTTACTGGCCGGTACCGAACGGCCGCAGTTGGATGGCAAGCCCGTTGCCTGCAGCCAATTGGCGATTCTCGGCTGCAAGTTGGGTGAAGTCGTACTGATCGGGCCGGGCGTCGGCGCGATCGCAGATGCCCGGCAGCCGTTGGGCTGGGGCACTGTGCTGGTGCCCGGCGCCTCGCTAGGGGAGTTGCTGGTGCCGGCCGCGGCCGACCAGCGGCTGGTGGCGTGGATCCCCGGTGCGCCGTTGTGCCCGCTCAAGGAATACCCGTCGATAAAGGCGTTCGAGGCGGAACTGGCGATCAACCTGCGCTCCCCGGAGTATCAGCGGCTGTTTGCCAGCCTGGTGCCGCAAGACGAAGCCCCGGCTTTCCTGCAACGACTGAAGACCAAGCTCTTTACCTTCGAGTGGAACTCCAGAGGCTACATGGAGCAGGTCTACGACCCGAACGTCAACCTGGCGCGCCGCGAAAGCCTCATCAGTGGCGAGCTGTTCGGAGCGCTCTATGACAACCACCTGCAACGCCTGAAAGATAACGCCAGAACGCTCGCCGTACCCACCGCCGAGGCGGATCGCAAGGCTGCCCAGGAACGCCACGAACATTGGCTGAGTATTGGCTTGAATGTGCTGAACGTGGCGGCCTTTGTCGTGCCCGGCCTGGGGGAGGTGATGCTGGCGGTCACGGCTGTGCAACTGGGCCTGGAGGTCTACCATGGCATCGAGGCGTGGAAGGAAGGCGACATGGATGCCGCCTGGGGACATCTGGAGTCGGTGGCGCTGAACGTGGCCTTCATGGCCGCCCTCGGCGGTTCGACGGCCCTGGCCGGTCGCGCGCCGAAAATCCAGGTGTCCCGCTGGGTGGATGGCCTGGTACCGGTCAAACTGCCCAGTGGTGAGGCTCGGCTGTGGAAACCGGACCTGGCGCCGTACCGCAGCGAGGTGGTGCTGGCCCCGGCTGTCAAGCCCAATGCCCGGGGCCAGTACGAGACAGGCGGCAAGATTTATGTGCGTATCGGCGAAAACCTGCATGAAAAGGTCTTCGACAGCCGAATCCGCAAGTGGCGGATCAAACACCCGGATAATCCCGAGGCTTACCAACCGATCCTTGAACACAACAACGCCGGTGCCTGGCGGCATGTGCATGAGCAGCCCTTCAAATGGGACCGCCTGACCCTGTTGCGACGACTGGGGCCTGCCACTGAAGAATTCTCTGATACGACACTGGGCATTATTGGGGATATCAGTGGGGTCCAGGATGACGTGTTGCGCAAGGCGTATATCGAAGGCAGGCCGCTGCCCGCCGTGCTGGCCGATACCCTGGAGCAGTTCCGCAGCCAGCCAGTGGCGGATACGGCGCCGCTGGCTGGCGAAGAGGCGGTGCTGCAACGGCGCTTCCCTGGATTGTCGAGGCGAGCCATCCAGGAAATTCTTGATACCGCCAGCGAACCGGAGCGCTTGCAACTGCGCAGTCAGCGTGGAGCCTCGGCGCGCCTGGACAATGCCGCTCGCCGCGCAGTCCAACAAGGCCGCCTGAGCCGTGCCCTGGCGGGGCTGCATCGTCAGGCCGACGCCGGTGCCGACACTGACCGCCTGGCCCTGCATTGCCTGCAACACTTGCCGGGCTGGCCCACCAATCTGCGCCTGGAAGTGCGCTTTCAGGCTGTCGAAGGACCGTTACTGAACAGCATTGGCCCGCAAGATGCGCCGCTGCGCAGATACCTGGTCAAGCAGGGCGAAGCCTTCCAGGCCTACGACGAGCGCGGTGTCGCGCTGAACAGCCGGACCACCGGGCGGCGTAATTTCTTCCAGTCCGTCGTGCATGCGATCCCCGCTGCGGCCCGACCTGGCCTGGACATGCCCGTGGCGACCCTGGACCGGGAACTGCAACAGGCGGTGGCCAGTTATGCCATCCGCCGCCGTAGCCAAATGTCCAATGTGCTCGGCCTGCGCGCACCGCGTTCGCGACCCGTGTTGACGGGGGCGGGGGGCGTCCTGGGTTACCCGTTGAGCGGTCGGGGCAAAGGCTTTGACGTGGATGCATCGCTGACGGCGAGGGTGCAGGCGCTCTATCCGAACCTCAACGCCGGGCAGGCCAGCGATTTTGTCCTGAGCCGATTGCAGGCCGGTGAAAGCGCCCAACAGATCTTCACCCTGCTGGGAAACCGCCAGCGTGAGTTCGACCTGTTGCAGGCAGAGCTTGATCAGTGGACCGCCGCTGCAGCCGGGCAGGCGGGCGGGGCCAGCCAGCAACAACGGGTAGCGGCTGACATCATCGGTTGCTGGCGCCAGGGCATTTACCGCGAGCGGCCGCCCCAGAGCATTCTGTCGTTGGGCAGCGTGACGGACCTTCCGCGCCTGAGTGCAGACTTTTCCCATGTGCAGGCGCTGAGCGCACATGCCGAGCTTTTGTTGGGTGATCAGGGCGTGCGCCTGGCCGATCAGTTTTCCCGGGTGCGACACCTTGAGGTGTTTTTTGACGCAACGCCGGGCACCGGACTGGTCGACGGGCTGAACCGCTTCGTCGATCTCAACCAACTGACGTTGAATGGTCGGGACGTGGCCTATTCGGTCCCCTTCATTCAACGCCTGGGGGCAATGGAGCGCTTGCGCAACCTGTCCGTCGCGGGGCTTTCGCAAAACCTGGACGTCAGCCCCCTCACGCACCTGCGCTCGTTGCGCATGGAGGGCTCGGTGCAGGAGTGGCCACAGGGGGTGACGTCACTTGAGCACCTTGAGAGGCTCGACCTGTGGCGAACAAACATCCGTTCGGTACCCCCGTCGATGCTCATCGGGCATGAACGATTGTGGCGCGGCCTGAACCTGCGGTGGGCCGCGTTTGACCGCCGGGAATTCATGGCGGTGTATGAACATGTGCGGGGCAATCCGGCTCACCTGCTCAATGAGCAAGCCCTGGTGCAGGGTTACTGTGAAGGCGTGATGGACCGCTTGAAAAATGTGCACTGGGGGTTTGGCATAGACGTTGTCTCTCAGTTCCGGCAGCAGGGTCTGACCACTGAACAGATACTGGCTCGCACTCACCAGGTACTCGACGAACAGCTCGCCCTGAGCCGGGACCTGCAGGAGTGGGCGGCCAGGGAGTTGCGGGTTGACCGCCGGCAGGTGGATGTCTTTTACCGCCAGCGCGCCGCCGAGCGGCTCCTGGACAGTTGGCGTGAAGGCCTGGGGCCGCGGCTTGCGCCGTCGGGCATGTCGGCGCGCTCCAACCTGCCGACCGCCACACTGAACCTGTCGGGGGGCGTGCTGGGCGACTTGCCCGGGTTGCCGGCGGCCGCGTTCGCCCATGTCAAACAGGTCAACCTGAGCGGCACCCGGGTTTCGATTGAGGCGCTGAATGACTTTCTCGGCGCATTCAACGCCATTGAAGACTTGAACCTCAGTGCCAGCAACCTGGCACAGCTGCCGTCGGCCCTGGACAACTTCACCGCCCTGCGCCAGTTGGATCTTTCCCACAACCAACTGAGCATCATCCCGTCCATCCAGCAACGCTTGAGCCGCCTGACGGCTCTTGAAACCCTGGACTTGCAATACAACCGTGTCGCGAGCCTGGATCTGCGTGGCCTCAACGCCTTGCGCCACTTGAACCTCAGCCGCACTGGAATCACCGAATGGCCTGAGGGTGTCCTGGACTTGCCAGTCCTGGAGAGCCTGGACCTGAGCCACAGCGCTATCACCCGGGTGCCCGCCCAGGCGCTCACCGGCCACGACACGCTGATGCTCAAGAGCAACCTGCGGGGTTGCCGACTGACTGCCCGGGCCTGCGCCGATATCCTGGCCTTTGCACAACGCACCCTGCGGGAAAATCCATTGGGCCTTGATGTGGAATTACTGCCGTTGGTGGGGCCGGAAATCTACCTGCACAAGCCGTTGGGCATTCCCCAGGAACAGCTGCGCATCGGTCGGACCGGTGGCGATCCGGAATATTTCCCGGTCAGGGTCACGGACGACCCCGGCCAGTTGCTGTTGCCCCTGCACGTCGAGAGCGTCGGCGCGCAAGCACGCCTCACTCCGGCGGCGCGCCTGCAACAACTGGATCCTGCATTGAGCAGTGCCGAGGCGGTGGCGCGCATCGATGAATGGCTGGACGCCGGCCTGGGCGCCACCGGCGTCGACACACGCCTGGTGCAGTTGCGCGCCGAGCATCAACGCTTGAGCCGGGTGTTGAACAGTTGGATCGACATCGAAGGTTATCGCGAGGGGGGCGGCTGGGTCAGTGCCCTCGACCGTCGTCGTGCCGCCGGCCGGCTCCTTGAAAGCTGGCGCCACAACCTGCGTGCCCGGCCCGAGGTGCCGCCGGTGGACGGGCGCGAGGTACTGGACCTGTCCGGGTTGTATCTGGGCGACCTGCCGACGTTGCCGGCTTCAATGAGCCACGTCAGCGTGCTCGACCTCACCGAGGTGAAGCTGACGGAGCAGGGGTCCAATGGGTTCCTGGGCAGTTTCCCCCACCTGCGCCGGCTTGTGCTCAACAAGAATGGCCTGGCGCACCTGCCCGAGGTGATCAACCAATACACGGCGCTGACTCATCTCGAAGCCACCTACAATGATTTGCGCGACGCTGTGGAGCTACAGGCACTGCTCGGCCCATTAAGTGCGCTGGAATGGCTCGACCTTGGCGAAAACACCCTGGCCAGCCTGGATGTCAGCGGCCTGCGCGGGCTGACAAACCTGGACCTGCACAACAACGTCCTGGAGGAATGGCCGGCCGGGGCATTGGAACTGCCGCGACTGCGCACCCTCGACCTCAGCAATAACCAGATCGAGACCATCCCGGACGATGCCCTGTTGCCTCGCCACAACCTCCTGATGAGCAACACCAACCTGACGGACAACGGGCTGGAAGAACGCGTGTTCGAGCGCCTGAGCGACTTCTTCGAGGAAACGGGGTTCGGCCTGGGCTATACCCGGGAGCAAATTGATCGCGAGCTCGATGGCTTCCTCCTCAGTACCAGTCACGAGGAAGCGGATCTGAGCGGTGAGCTGCATCCGGAGCTGCTGACGCCCGCAGCACAGAAGGCCCAGTGGTTTGCTGGCGTGGCGGCCGACTCCAGCAAACACGCAGTCTGGGAGTCGCTCAAGAGCGCTGACGACAGTGAGGATTTCTTCTACATCATTTCCCAGCTGAAAAACGCCCAGGACTTCATCACCGACCGCCCTGAGTTGACGCGCCGGGTATGGGAGGTGCTGGAGGCCGCCGAGCAACGTCCGGCGTTGCGCGAGCAACTGTTCGGCAAGGCTCGCGGCATGCGGATCAACGCGACCTGCGGTGACGGTTGGATCCTGCTGTTCAGCGACCTTGAAGTCAGTGTCTATGAGTTCAAGGCCCTGGAAACCGTGGAACCCGGAAAAGAAGGCGCGGCGCTGTTCAAGCTGGCCAGAAGCATGATCCGCCTGGAACAGACTGAAGCCACCGCCAGCCGCGTGGTCAGCCTAAAGCCCAGTGTTGACCCGGCGGAAATTCGCCTGGCCTACCGCATCGGCCTGGCCCAACGCCTGGAGTTGCCGCGCCAGCCGTCCGGCATGCTGTACCGCAACCTTTCCCAAGTGAAACAGGCCGATATCGACCAGGCCTACGCCAGCATCATCGGCCGGGAGGCGACCGAGGCGTTCACGGCCGATCTGGTCACGCGCCAGTACTGGGTCGACTACGTGCAGAAGCAATACGCCGCCGACTTTACGACGCTGGCCCAGACCCAGGCCCGCGAGGCTGAAGCCCTGGAGGATCGCTATCCGGCGTTTGGCGCGCAGTACGAGGCAGAAGCCGTGGTATTGGCCAAGCAAAGGACTGAGCAACGCCAGGCCCTGCTGATTCGCCTGTCCGGGCGGGAGAGAGCAGCACTGAGGCTATAACAGCCTGTGCCCCGGCGGCAGGTCCGGAAACGGGCCTGCCGCGCCTCAGTGGTCGTAACCCAGGTTCGGCGCCAAGGTGCACAAAAACAATTATCTACCTGCGAAGGCGCTCGCCTGTTCGCTGTACTGGGCCTCCCTAAAGCGTTCTCAGGAAGCCGCACATGTCTACTCCACCTAACGCCCTCGCGGACGAAAGCTTGCACACCGCCCTGATCAAGGCACGTCTGCCCACGTGGGTTGCCCATATGGCCCCCGTCGATGTGCGCCGGCTCAAACATGGACTGTTGCCCGGCAGGGAGCGGCCTGCCACCAAGGTTCCGCTCTCGCCCGCATTGAACAAGGCACTCGATGACAGTCGCAAGGCCAGCCGTCAGTCCCGCGAAGCCTTGGCCAAGGGCCTTGGCGCGCTGCAAGGCATTGTCGAATTCGCCCAGCCCAAGCTGGAAGCGGCGTTGCGCGAGGCGATGGGCGAGGCCCCGGACGTCAACAAAAACCAGCTGCATTACCTGCGGTATCGCCAGGCCCCGCAGCAGCATTCGTTGTTGCAGGCGGCGTTGCTGAACTTCGAGGGTGATGAAGACTTCACCGATATCGCCCTCGAACAGACCAGCGCCCTGGCGCCGGAAGGTGCGCTGCTGACCGAGTACTACGGCGAGGCGCGGGCGGATGGCTCGCGTGCGGCGCGTTATCGCTACAGCGAAACCCTGTCGATGACTCCACAAACCTTTTCCACCCTGTGCCGCACCCTGGACCTGGGGCAGCAATACCAGGCCCACCTGGCGCAGGTGTTCGATGCCGCTGCCACTCGGGCCGTGGTGCGGGAGCAGATGATTCGCGCGCAAAAAGACCTGCTGACGGTACGCCTGTATACCGCATGGGCGCAGGGCGACATCGGTCCGGCGGTGTTTCTCATGTTGCGTGAAGTGCTGGCAGGTACTTCGCGGCCGCTGCTGGAGGGTGAGGCCGTCCGTTTCGGTCAACTGTCGATCCTGGGCTGCGAGCTGGGGGAGGTGCTGCTGATCGGGCCGGGTGTCGCACCGACCCGGTCCGTGATCCCGCCCTTGTTTCCTGGGGCAGGTGTGAGCGGGCTGCTTCCCGTGGCGCCTGATACGCGGGTGGTGGCCTGGATTCCGGGCGCGCCGCAGTGCCCGCTCAAGGAATACCCGTCTATGCAGGCGTTCGACAAGGAACTGGCGGTGAACCTGCGCTCACCTGCCTATCAGCAGTTGTTTGCCAGCCTGGTACCTCAGCAACAGGCGCCGCAGTTCCTTGAGCGCCTCAAGGAAAAACTCTACACCTTCACCTGGAACCCGCGAGGCTACAAGGAGCAGGTCTACGACGAGCAAATCAACTTGAACCGACGAGAACGGTTGATCGAGGGGGAGTTGTTCGGCGCGCTCTACGAGCGGCATGTACAGCGCCTCAAGGACAATGCCAGAACCCTGGCGGTGCCCACTGCGGAGGCTGATCGAAAAGCCGCACAGGCACGCCATGCTCACTGGTTGAGCATGGGTTTGAACACATTGAATGTGGCCGCATTCATGGTGCCCGGCCTGGGGGAGCTGTTGTTGGCGGTCACGGCGATTCAGTTGGGCCTGGAGGTCTATCACGGCATCGAATCCTGGCAGGAGGGCGATATGGATGCGGCATGGGAGCACCTGGAGTCGGTGGCGCTGAATCTCGGGTTCATGGCCACCCTGGGCGGGGCGGCAGCCCTCGCTGGCCGGGCGCCCGCTATCCAGGTGTCGAAATGGGTCGATGGGCTGGTGCCGGTGAAGTTGCCGAACGGCGAAAGGCGCCTGTGGAAACCCGACCTTGCGGCCTACCGCAGTCATACCGTTCTGGATGCATCACTCAAGCCCAATGCCCAGGGTCAGTACGCGCAGGACGGCAAAATGTATGTGCGCCTGGGTGAAAGCCTTTATGAAAAGGCTTTTGATGCGCGGACTCGAAAATGGCGGATCCAGCATCCGAACAATCCCGCCGCGTACCAGCCGATCCTTGAACACAACCAGGCGGGTGCCTGGCGCCATACCCATGAACGCCCACTGGAATGGGACCGCCTGACCTTGCTGAGGCGCCTGGGTCATGAAACCCAGGGAATCAGCGATGCAACGTTGAGCGCCCTTGGCGACATCAGCGGCATCAGTGATGACCTGTTGCGCAAGGTCCACATAGATGGTTTGCCGATGCCTGCCGTGCTGGCCGATACGTTGCAGTTGTTTCGCGGCGCGCCGCCACAGGCTGTACTCCTGTCCCCCGAGGGCGCAGTGTTGCAGCGCCGCTTTGCTTCTTTGTCCCGAGGCGCGATCAACGAAATTATCAGTACGGCCAGCGATAAGGAACGCCTGCAGATACTCGGCCGAACCGGTGTTGCGCCGCGCCTGGATAACCTGGCGCGGCGTGCGGTACAGCAACGTCGCCTGAGCAGTGCGTTGGCCGGCTTGTACCTGCCGGCGCTCGCCAGCCTGGACAGTGACCGGCTGGCGTTGCATTGCTTGCAGCAACTGCCGGGCTGGTCTCCCACGCTGCGCCTGGAACTGCGCGCCGACAACCCCAGTGGGCGCTTGCTGGCTGAAGTCGGGCCTGAAGACGCGGCAGTGCGCCGTTACCTGGTCAAAAAAGGCGAGACATTCCTGGCTTACGACCTGCAGGGGGCTCCTCTTAACAGTCCGGTCCCCGGCAGTCGTAATTTCTACCCATCAATCGTCCATGCCTTGCCCGTGACCCTGCGCCAGTCACTGGGTTTGCCGCTGGCCAGCGCGGACGTCGATTTGCAGCAAACCCTGGCACGGTATGCCACGGCACACCGCCTCGAAATGGCCGCGGTGCTGAAGATACGCGCGCCCATGGCTCGCCCGGCGTTGCGTCTGGCGAGCGGGTTATTAGGTTATGCCCTGAGCGGCCGGGGTGCGGCCCAGGCACCCAATGCCGCCCTGGCGGCCAGGGTTCGCGATGTTTACCCCAACCTCAGCGATGAGGCGGCCCAGCTGTTTGTGCAAAGTCTGTTGCAGGCCGGCCAGCGCCCCCCACAGATCTATGAGTTGATTGGCAACCGCGAGCGCGAACTGACCCGGTTACGCATGACCCTGGATCAGTGGGTGACGCAAAACAGTGCTCAGGCGGGGGCACAACATACGGCCGACACCCTGATCAATTGCTGGCGCGAAGGCGCGTACCGGGGCTTGAAACCCCATGCCTATCTGTCACTGGGCAAGGCCGGTAACTTGCCGGCGCTGGATGCTGATTTTTCCCATGTGCGAGGGTTGGGTGTAAGCGGTGAAACCTTGGCGGACACGCAGGGCGTCAGGCTTGCGCAGCAGTTCCCCAACGCCGAAGTCCTGAATGTGTTCACCGAGCCCGCCCATGTCGAAGCGATTGCCACGGGCCTTGGGCTGTTTCCCAAGCTTGAAGAGTTGTCGATCGACGGCTGGGGCCTGACCTACTCGCCGGTCTTTTTGCAACGCCTTAACACGTTAAGCCAGTTGCGCCGGTTGGCCCTGACGGGCGCGCTGGAGGCATTGGATGTCAGCGGCTTGAAACAGCTGCTTGCCTTGCGGGTGGCGGGCGCCCTGAAAGAGTGGCCGGTAGGTGTTCTGACGTTGGACAAACTGGAGACGCTCGACCTGTTGGCGACCGGGATAAATACCATGCCGGCGGCAATGCTTGAGGGCCACGAGCGCCTGTGGCGTGGCCTTACCCTCAACTGGGCAGCGTTTGAGCGACGTGCGTTCATGCCGGTGTATCAGCACGTGAAAGGCCACCCGGGGCATTTGGTGGATGAAGTGCTGATGGTGGACGCTTATTGTGAAGGCGCGTTGCGACGCCTGAAAGACAGCGACCCGGCGTTTGCGCCCAGTGCCTTGGCGTACCTGCGGCGCCATCGGTTGACCAGTGACGCCAAGTTGACCCGTGTGCACGCCTTGCTGGATGAACATGCAACCTTGCAGCAGGCGCTGGAAGAGTGGCAGGGCAGGGAAGTGGAGGTCGACCGGCGACCGGTGGACCCGCTCAATCGTCAACGTGCGGCAGACAAGCTCATGGCTTACTGGCGCGATGGCCTCGACCGACGTTTTGCCTCCCCCCGTGAGGTGGCCGGGCCTTCTTCGCCAGCCGCCTCCGAGGGGGTCATGCTGGACCTGTCGGGTACGGTACTGGGGGATTTGCCGCTGATGCCGGCCGCAGCTTTTGCCCACGTGCAGCGCTTGAACCTCGCAGGCACCCGGGTTTCAGTGGCGGCATTGAACGATTTCCTCCCCCAGTTCACCCAAATCCACGGCCTGGACCTGAGCCGCAGCAACCTGATGGACCTGCCGGCGTCCCTGACGCAGTTGAGGTCTCTCAAACAGCTGGACCTGGCGCACAACCAGTTGACGATCACTGAGGCGATACAGCAGCGCCTCAGCGCCCTGGTCACGCTTCGAGGGTTGAACCTGGATTACAACCGTGTGGGTACCCTGGATGTCAGCGGGCTCAACCAGCTGCGCAGCCTGAACCTGAGCCACACCGCGACCACCGCCTGGCCGACAGGTTGGCTGGCATTGCCCGAACTGCGTCAAGTGGATCTGAGCTACAGCGCTATTACCACGATCCCCCAGGCTGCACTGACCGGCCATGACCTGCTGATGCTCAGCAGCAACGTGCGTGGCTGTCGCCTGACCTTGCCGGCTTGTGCCGACATACAGCGTTTTGCCCTGCGTACCTACCAGGACAATCCGTTGAACGTCGCACCGGCCATGCTGCCGGTTTTTGGCCCGAGCTTTTACCTGGATAAACCCTTGGGCATTCCCCGCGAAGGGCTGGCGGAGGGCAGAACGGGGGGCGATCCGGAATACTTTCCCCTGGAGGTCACGGACAGTCCCGATCTGCTCCTCGCGCTGGAGGTAGAGGTGCCCAACAGTGAAGTTCGGCAGACACCTGCGCAGCGTCTGCAACAAATAGACCCGGCGTTGTCCACGCGCGATGCGGTACGGCGCATTGACGAACTGCTTGCCAGTGGCCTGGGCGCACTGGAGGTCGAGGCATGCCTGGTTCGGTGGCGCACGGGCTACCGGGGTATGGTGCGGGTGTTGAACGACTGGATCGATATTCGCGGTTATCGCCAGGGGGGCGGCTGGGTCAGCGCGGTGGACCGTCGTCGCGCGGCCGACAGGCTTATCGACAGTTGGCGCCATACCTTGCGGGCGCACCCCGAGGTTGCGCCGGGCGATGGGTGCGAGGTCCTTCAATTGAACGACCTGTATCTGGGTGACCTGCCGGCGTTACCCGAGCCGTTGGCCCATGTGAGGGTGTTGAACCTCAACGCAGTCAAGCTTACTGAGCAGGGCTCCAATGCGTTCCTGCGGGCGTTTCCCAAGCTGCGTACCCTGACTCTCAACAATAATGGCCTGATGAGCCTGCCCGACGCCGTCGGCGAATGCTCGACACTCACCGAGCTGCACCTGAGCCATAACGAACTGCGCTATCGCAGCGAGCTGCAGGGCCAGCTCAATCGGCTGACCGCGCTGGAGCGTCTGGACTTGACTGAGAACCTCCTGGACTCTCTGGACATCAGCAGCCTGCCTCAATTGCAGTCATTGGAACTGCGCGGCAATAACCTTCTGGCATGGCCGCAGGGTGTCCTCCAGGCTCCACAGTTGCGCCACCTGGACCTGCGCAGTAACCGTATCGAAACCATCCCTGAAGACGCGTTGTTGCCCCGGCACAGCGCCTTGATGTGGGGCACTGACCTGTCCGATAACCTCCTGGTTGAGGAATATCTGGCACGCCTGCGCGCCTACGAGCAGCAGACCGACTGTGGTCTGGGGTTTTCGGCCGAGGAATTGGAAGACGCACTGGAGAGTTACCACAGTACCGATAGCAGCTCCGGGTCGGATATCCACCCTGAACTCTTGACCCCGGAACAACAGAAGGCCCAATGGTTCTCGGGTATTGCCGCCGATTCGGCCCGCCACCGGGTATGGAGCGTGCTCAAGCAGGCCGAAAACAGCGAATACTTTTTCTACATCATTTCCCAGTTGAAGAACGCCCAGGATTTCCTGCACGACCGCGCCGACCTGACTCGCCGGGTGTGGGCGGTACTTGAGGCGGCGGAGCAATACCCGCACTTGCGCGAACAACTGTTTGGCCAGGCACAGGCGATGCAGGTGAGGGCGACCTGCGGCGATGGCTGGATTCTCCTGTTCAGTGATCTTGAAGTCAGCGTGTATGAGTTCAAGGCCCTGCGGGTCAGGACGCCCGAGCAGGAAGGCACCACGCTGTTCAACCTGGCCCGGCGCATGATCCGTCTCGATGAAGCGGAGCGCATTGCGGGTGAAGCGATCAACCGCAGCCCCAGCATCGACCCGGCGGAAATTCGCCTGGCCTACCGCATCGGCCTGGCCGAGCGCCTGGATCTGCCTCACCAACCGTCCACCATGCTGTACCGCAACCTGTCCCGGGTCACCCAGGCCAATATCGATCAGGCGTATACCGCCATTATGGCCAGAGAGAGCACCCCGGTGTTTATGCAAGAGCTGGTCAAACGCCCGTACTGGGTCAGCTACTTGCAGAAGCTGTACCCGGAAGAGTTTTCTGTGTTGGCGCAGGCGCATCAGGTCAAGGTCGATGCCCTGGAGGAGCTTCACCCGGACCTCAGTGCCCAGTACCTGAGCGAAGTTGCAGCCTTGGATACCGAGAACCTCGCCGAGCAACAGGCACTGGCGCTCAGGCTTTCGGGGCGGGCGAGGAGGGATCTGGGGATCTGACCCGGGCGCCCAGCCGGCTGGGCGCTCGGGTCAGCGCGCCACGACTTAGTTGTCGTAACCCAGGTTCGGCGCCAGCCAGCGTTCGGTCACGCTCAGGTCCTGCTCCTTGCGGGCGGTGTAGCTGGCGACCTGGTCCTTGTCGATCTTGCCCACCGCAAAGTACTGCGCCTGCGGGTGAGCGAAGTACCAGCCGCTGACGGCCGCTGCCGGGAACATCGCGTAGTGCTCGGTCAGGAACACGCCGCTGCGACCCGCGTGCATCTCGCGGGCTTCAGGGTCCAGCAGTTGGAACAACTGGGCTTTCTCGGTGTGATCCGGGCACGCCGGGTAACCCGGGGCAGGGCGGATGCCGCTGTACAGCTCCTTGATCAGCGCGTCGTTATCCAGCACTTCGTCCTTGGCGTAGCCCCAGTGTTCCTTACGTACTTGCTGGTGCAGCCATTCGGCGCAGGCTTCGGCCAGGCGGTCGGCCAGGGCCTTGACCATGATCGAGTTGTAGTCGTCGCCGGCGTCCTGGTAAGCCTTCGCCACTTCTTCAGCGCCGATGCCGGCGGTGGTAATGAAGCCACCGATGTAGTCAGTCACGCCGCTGTCCTTGGGCGCGACGAAGTCGGCCAGGGAGAAGTTGGGCTTGCCGTCGGTCTTGATGATCTGCTGGCGCAGGTGGTGCAGCCTGGCAATCGGCTGGCCATCGTCGCCGTAGACTTCCAGGTCATCGTCCTGCACCTGGTTGGTCGGCCAGAAACCGAATACCGCGCGGGCGCTGATGAGTTTTTCGTCGATCAGCTTCTTGAGCATTTCCTGGGCGTCGGCGTACAGCGCCGTCGCCGCTTCACCCACCACTTCATCGGTGAGGATGCGCGGGAACTTGCCGGCCAGGTCCCAGGAGATGAAGAACGGTGTCCAGTCGATGTACTCGGCCAGGATGTTGAGGTCGATATTGTCCAGCACCTTGGCGCCGGTAAACGTCGGCTTGACCGGCGTGTAGCTGTTCCAGTCGAACTGCGGCTTCTTGGCGATGGCGGCCGGGTAGCTCAGGCGCTCGGTGCGCGCGCTGCGGTTGGAGGTGCGCTCGCGCACGTCGATGTATTCCAGGCGGGTTTTCTCGACGAATGCCGGCTTCAATTCCTTGGACAGCAATTGCGTCGCCACGCCCACGGCGCGGGAGGCGTCGGTGACGTAGATCACCGCGTCGTTGCTGTATTTGGGCTCGATCTTCACGGCCGTGTGGGCCTTGGAAGTGGTGGCGCCACCGATCATCAGCGGCAGGTGGAAATCCTGGCGCTGCATCTCGCGGGCGACGTGCACCATCTCGTCCAGGGACGGCGTGATCAGACCCGACAGGCCGATGATGTCGCACTTCTGTTCCTTGGCCACCTGCAAGATTTTCTCGGCCGGGACCATCACGCCCAGGTCGACGATGTCATAGCCGTTGCAACCCAGCACCACGCCGACAATGTTCTTGCCGATGTCGTGCACGTCGCCCTTCACCGTGGCCATCAGGATCTTGCCCTTGGCTTCCGGCTTGTCGCCTTTTTCCAGCTCGATGAACGGAATCAAGTGGGCCACGGCCTGCTTCATCACCCGGGCGGATTTCACCACCTGGGGCAGGAACATTTTGCCGGCGCCGAACAGGTCGCCGACGATGTTCATGCCGGACATCAGCGGGCCTTCGATCACTTCGATCGGGCGCGCGAACGACTGCCGGGATTCCTCGGTGTCTTCGACGATGTGGGTGGTGATGCCCTTGACCAGCGCGTGTTCCAGGCGCTTGTTGACTTCCCAGCCACGCCATTCTTCGGTCTCGGCTTCCTTGACGCTGCCGTCGCCCTTGTACTTGTCGGCAATGGCGAGGAGGGCGTCGGTGCCTTCCGGGGTGCGGTTGAGTACCACGTCTTCCACCGCGTCGCGCAGCTCGGCCGGGATCTGGTCGTAGATCTCCAGCTGGCCGGCGTTGACGATACCCATGGTCAGGCCGTTGCGGATCGCATACAGCAGGAACACCGAGTGGATCGCTTCACGCACCGGGTTGTTGCCACGGAACGAGAACGACACGTTGGACACGCCACCCGAGGTCAGCGCATACGGCAGCTCGTCGCGGATGTAGGCACAGGCGTTGATGAAATCGACGGCGTAGTTGTTGTGTTCCTCGATACCGGTGGCGACCGCGAAGATGTTCGGGTCGAAGATGATGTCTTCCGGCGGGAAGCCGACTTCATTCACCAGGATGTCGTAGGAGCGTTTGCAGATTTCTTTCTTGCGCGCTTCGGTGTCGGCCTGGCCGGCTTCGTCGAACGCCATCACCACTACCGCCGCGCCGTAGCGCTTGCACAGCCTGGCGTGGTGAATGAACTGTTCCACGCCTTCCTTCATGCTGATGGAGTTGACGATGCCCTTGCCCTGTATGCACTTCAGGCCGGCCTCGATCACTTCCCACTTGGAGGAGTCGATCATGATCGGCACGCGGGAGATGTCCGGCTCGCCGGCAATCAGGTTGAGGAAGGTCACCATGGCCTTCTTCGAATCCAGCATGCCTTCGTCCATGTTGATGTCGATCACCTGGGCGCCGGCTTCCACCTGCTGCAGGGCGACTTCCAGGGCTTCGGTGTAGTTGTCTTCACGGATCAAGCGGGCGAAGCGGGCGGAACCGGTGATGTTGGTGCGCTCGCCGACGTTGACGAACAACGAGTTGCGATCAATGGTGAACGGTTCCAGGCCCGACAGGCGGCAGGCCTTCGGAATGTCCGGGATCGGGCGCGGTGCGTAACCGGCCACGGCCTTGGCGATGGCTTCAATATGGCCCGGGGTGGTACCGCAGCAACCACCGACGATGTTCAGGAAGCCGCTCTGGGCGAATTCCTCGATGACCTTGGCGGTTTCCGACGGCAGTTCGTCGTACTCGCCGAATTCGTTGGGCAGGCCGGCGTTCGGGTGGGCGGAAACGTGGGTGTTGGCCTTGTTCGACAGCTCTTCCAGGTACGGACGCAGCTCGCTCGCCCCCAGTGCGCAGTTCAGGCCCACAGACAGCGGCTTGGCGTGGCTGACCGAGTTCCAGAAGGCTTCGGTGGTCTGGCCCGACAGGGTGCGGCCGGAGGCGTCGGTGATGGTGCCGGAGATCATGATCGGCAGTTCGACGTTCAATTCTTCGAACACGCCCTGTACGGCGAAGATCGCGGCCTTGGCGTTGAGGGTGTCGAAAATGGTTTCGATCAGGATCAGGTCGGCGCCGCCTTCGATCAGGCCTTTGGTGGCTTCGGTGTAGTTTTCCACCAGCTCATCGAAGGTCACGTTGCGGTAGCCGGGGTTGTTTACGTCGGGCGACAGCGAGCAGGTACGGCTGGTCGGACCGAGCACCCCGGCGACGAAGCGCGGCTTGGCCGGGTTTTCCAGGGTCTTGGCGTCGGCGATCTTGCGCGCCAGGCGCGCGCCTTCTACGTTTAGTTCGTAGGCGAGGTCTTCCATGCCGTAGTCGGCCATGGAAATGCGCGTGGCGTTGAAGGTGTTGGTTTCCAGGATGTCGGCGCCGGCATCCAGGTAGGCTTTCTCGATGCCGCCGATCACGTCCGGACGGGTGATCACCAGCAGGTCGTTATTGCCCTTGACGTCGCTCGGCCAGTCGGCGAAGCGTTTGCCACGGTAGTCCTGCTCTTCCAGTTTATAGCTCTGGATCATCGTGCCCATGCCGCCGTCGAGGATCAGGATGCGTTCCTTGAGGGCTTGGTGGAGGGCTTGCAGACGAGCGCTACGATCGGGCATGGGACTACTCTGGTCAGGTATTACGGAGGGCGAAGATCATAACAAACCTGTGCGCTTTTAGAGCATGTGCAGGCTTTGCATGAATATCGCTCATGTTGGCGGGGGCGTTACATCGGTAGAATCGACGGGTTTTTCACTGCACGCATTGAATCGGGACCGGAAACATGTCACTTCGCCTCATCGTCAGCGCCGCGTTTGCGCTGTTCGCCCTCACCGCACAGGCAGAAGGTCCCGCCACGGCGATCTCTTATACCCGTGACATCCAGCCGATCTTCACCGAGAAATGCGTAGCCTGCCACGCCTGCTACGACTCTGCCTGCCAGCTCAACCTGGGCAGTGCCGAAGGCGCCGCACGTGGCGCGACCAAGGTGCCGGTGTACGACGGCGAGCGCAGCCAGGCCAGCCAGCCCACCCGTTTGTTCTATGACGCCTTCGGCAAAGCCGCCTGGCAGCAAAAGGATTTCTACTCGGTACTCGACGCCCAGGGCAGCCAGGCCGCACTGATGGCGCGCATGCTGGAGCTGGGGCATAACGCGCCGCTCGCGCCCAACGCCAAGCTGCCCGACGACATCGTGCTGGGCCTGAGCCGCGAAAACACCTGCCCGATGCCGGGGGAGTTCAACGCCTACGCAGGTAACCACCCGAAGGAAGGCATGCCCCTGGCCGTCACCGGCCTGACCGACCAGCAGTACCAGACCCTGCAACGCTGGCTGGCCTCCGGCGCACCGATCGACGAACAAGGCCTGGCCCCGAGTGCCAAGGAAGCCTTGCAAGTGCAGCAATGGGAAAACCTGTTCAACCAGCCCGGGGCCCGGGAAAGCCTGGTGGCGCGCTGGTTGTTCGAGCACCTGTTCCTTGCTCACATCTACTTTGAAGGCGGCGAGCCGGGGCATTTCTTCCAGTGGGTACGCTCGCGCACCCCGAGCGGGCAGCCGATCGACCTGATCAACACCCGCCGCCCCAACGACGACCCGGGCACCCAGGTGTACTACCGCCTGTGGCCGGTGCAGGGGGTGATCGTGCACAAGACTCACATCACCTATCCGTTCAGCGCCGAGAAGATGGCCCGGATCAAGTCGCTGTTCTATACCGATGACTGGCAGGTGCAAGCCTTGCCGGGCTACGGGCCGGGCCGGCGTGCGAACCCGTTCGAGACCTTCGAGGCGATTCCGGCCAAGGCGCGCTACCAGTTCATGCTGGATAACGCCGAATACTTCGTGCGCACCTTTATTCGCGGGCCGGTATGCCGGGGCCAGATCGCGACAGACGTGATCCGCGACAACTTCTGGACCCTGTTCCAGGACCCCGACCACGACCTGTATATCACCGATGCCCGCTATCGCGGCCAGGCCACGCCGTTGCTGGCGATGCCGGGGCAGATTGACGATGTGGGCAGCGTGCTCAGCCTCTGGCTCAAATACCGCGACAAGCGCAACGAGTACGAGGCGTTGCGCCGGGACAGTTATGCCGACCTGCCGCCGCCGAGCTGGTCGAGCCTGTGGGCGGGCAACGACAACGCCTTGTTGAGCATCTTCCGTCACTTCGACAGCGCCTCGGTGACCAAGGGCTTGATTGGTGAAGTGCCGCAAACCCTGTGGCTGTTCGACTATCCGCTGCTGGAGCGCACCTACTACCAGTTGGCGGTGAATTTCGATGTGTTCGGCAACGTTTCCCATCAGGCCCAGACGCGCCTGTATTTCGACCTGATCCGCAACGGTGCCGAGCAGAACTTCCTGCGCCTGATGCCGGCGGACTCGCGGGATGACTTCCTTGACGATTGGTACCAGAACAGCGGCAAGGTCAAGCTGTGGCTGGACTATGAAGCCATCGACGATGACAAGCCCACGGGCCTCAAACTCGATGAAAAGGACCCCAAGCGCGACTTCGCCAACCAGTTGCTGGCCCGCTACGGCGACCTGAACGCCAGCCCGGACCCGATCAACCGTTGCGTCAGCGCCTATTGCTCGCGTCCGGGCATTGACCCTGCGTTGCAGGACGCCGAACAGGCCCTGAGCCGCCTGACCAACCGCCCGGCGGCGGGGCTCAAGGTGATCGACCTGTTGCCGGAAGCGACCATGCTGCGCATCGAAACCCGCAGCGGCAAACGTGAGATGTACAGCCTGTTGCGCAACCGCGCCCACAGCAACGTGGCCTTTATGCTCGGTGAGGCTTATCGCTATCAGCCGGGCCTGGACACCGTGACCATTTATCCCGGCGTGCTGAGCAGCTACCCGAACTTCATGTTCAACATTCCGGCGCAGCAAGTGCCGGAGTTTGTCGCGGCCATGGAGAATGCCAAGGACGCCAATCGCTTCGAGAAGATTGTCGACCGCTGGGGCATCCGCCGCAGTCACCCGCAGTTCTGGCAGTACTTCCACGACCTGTCGCAGTACATCCGCGAAACCACGCCGGTGGAAGAGGGCGTGCTGGACATGAACCGCTACGAGAATCTTTGATCGACCTTTGACCGTCGACGGCTGTCCCAAGCCATAGGCACCTGAATAACCGGTGTCGAGGGTTGGGAGAGTGGGTCGACGATGTTGATTTCAGTACAGGCACTGCGCGCCCTGGCGGCCTGGACCGTGGTGGGTCATCACTTCATGCAGATTTTCTTTGGCTTTAAGGCCGATTCGGCGCTGGGCCACCTGTTTGTCGACAAAGGTGCGGCGGGCGTGGATGTGTTTTTTGTGATCAGCGGCCTGGTGATCTTCCTCTCCACCGAGAACAAACAGCTGCCGCCCTGGCGATTCCTGCTGTATCGCCTGCTGCGAATCGTCCCGGCCTACTGGTTCTACACGCTGTTGATGGCACTGTTGGTGGTGTTTGCCCGGCCGGTGTTGCCGGACCAGAGCGTCGATGCGGCCCATGTGTTGATGTCCTTGCTGTTCATACCTTCCGAAAATCCCGGTGGTTATGGGGTGTACCCGACCTTGAATGTCGGCTGGACCCTGAACTACGAGATGCTTTTCTACGTGCTGTTTGCGTGGGCGTTGCTGTTTCGCCGGCAGTGGCGGGTGCTGGTGGTGGGCGCGTTGTTGTTCGCGGTGTGCCAGGCGTGGACTTCTTTCGGCTGGATCAGCGAATTCTATCGTTCGGACATTGTGTATGAGTTCCTGCTGGGGATAGGCATCGGCATGCTTTACCGCAAGGGCTGGATTCGCCCCGGGCTGTGGCTTCCATTGCTGGGGATTGCGGGGGCATTGCTGGCGATCTATCACTGGCCGGCATCGCCGCGGGCCCTGACCTGGGGCTTGCCGAGTGCGGTGCTGGTGGTGGCCTGTATCTCGATGGAACGCTATTTCGAGCGCAGCCGGCTGCTCAAGGTGATGGGGGATTGTTCCTACTCGGTCTATCTGATGCACGTGCTGGTGCTGTCGGCGGGTGATTTTGTCGCCCAGCGTTATGGGGTTAACGCCTACGTGATGCTCGGCGTGTGCGTGGTGCTGATCGCCCTTGGGTCGCTGGCCAGCTACCACTGGCTGGAAAAGGGCAGTTATCGTCGGCTCAAAGGCTGGTTCGATGGCGACGAACGGTTGGTGCTTTCCCGACAAAAATACTAGGACTTTGTACCTCGGTAATAATTTGGCGTAAACTGCCGGCAAGCCTGCGAGGAGTTTCCATGACCGCCATAACCATTACCGACGCCGCCCACGATTACCTGGCTGATCTGCTGTCGAAGCAGAACACCCCGGGCATTGGCATCCGCGTCTTTATCACCCAGCCCGGCACCCAGTACGCTGAGACGTGCATTGCCTACTGCAAGCCGGGAGAAGAAAAACCTGAAGATACGGCGTTGGGGCTGAAAAGCTTCACGGCGTATATCGATGCGTTCAGTGAAGCGTTCCTTGACGATGCGGTGGTTGATTACGCCACTGATCGCATGGGCGGCCAACTGACCATCAAGGCGCCGAACGCCAAGGTGCCGAATGTTAATGCGGATAGCCCGATTAACGAGCGCATCAACTATTACCTGCAGACCGAGATCAACCCTGGGTTGGCCAGCCACGGTGGTCAGGTGAGTCTGATTGACGTGGTTGATGATGGTATCGCTGTGTTGAAGTTTGGTGGCGGTTGCCAGGGCTGTGGCCAGGCGGACGTGACCTTGCGTGAGGGGATTGAGCGTACGCTGCTTGAGCGGGTTCCGGAGCTCAAGGGTGTGCGGGATGTGACTGACCATACGCAGAAAGAAAACGCCTACTACTAAGGGTGTTCGCTGCGGATGTGAAAAACGGCGCCCCGTGAGCGCCGTTTTTTTATGGTTTGGATTCAGTGGGTTGCGTTAGGGTTGTGAGGTTTTGGGTTAGGTATGTTGTGTACATATCCGTTGCTGCGGTAACGGCCGCTTATGGTTCCGCTCTTACAGCGGGTCACTTTTGGCAAACGCCCCAAAAGTAACCAAAAGGTCTTTGCCCCACCACTCGGTGCCTCGCTTAGGCTCGGCATGCCCGCACTCCGGCCCGGTTCCGCGGGCCGCCGCGACGGGCCATCCATGGCCCGGCGCGGCTAAATCGGCATCCT